>JABDAW010000014.1 GCA_013288905.1 Bacteroidota bacterium
GATGCTCTTAGATCAACTCCAAGACCAACTCGACATAGAAGAAAGAAAATTCTTCAAACTAATGGAAGCCACCTACAACCATTCAGTAATCTACACCATGAATTCCGAAAAACATTCAAGAGAATTTATCCCGCATATCCGAAATCATATCTATGGCTCCACTACCCATCGCAGATGTTACAGTACATCCGTCAGCTACTCCAAAGATTTCATTTCCTTCACCATGCACCTTATCTCCTGTTATGTAACTCCGGTTCCATTCTATAAAAAATCTGTCCAACTTTCTAAACCTCCAGGATTGCATGGAAAGAAAACTATCAAAGATTTAAAAATAGCTCTGGAATGTAATAGAATGGCAAAACACATCATGAAGCTGATTGCACAGATTGAAAAACTTCACTGATTCCTTCCAGGTATTTTTCTCTCCTTTCAGGTATCTTTCCAGAAGGTTTTTTTCTTTCCTTTAAGTTATATTTCCATAAAACTTTTTCCCTTTCCTTTCAAAAGTATCTCCTTAAATAATTCTATCTTTGCAACTCCATAATAATTAAATAACCCTTGAAGATTTCAAAAAAAATATACCGTAATAAACAAATATAATTTAATAAAAGATGATAGCGAAACCATTGCAAGTAAAGGCAACCGAGAAGTTAAGTATCTGGTTGGTATATGATGATGGAACACAAGGAACAATAGATTTATCCTACCTGTCACAAAAGCCTGTTTTCAAGAAATGGGAGAGCGAAGATTTTTTTAATAGCGTAACAATTGACAAAGAAACTTATGCAATTCGATGGGATGAAATGATTGAACTTTGTCCTGAAAGCCTCTATCTGAAACTTAAAGGCATGACATTTGAAGAATGGAAATCCAAGCAACAAACACATGCCTCAAATCAGTAGATTTTTCGGAATCATAATCTCCATGTATTATGATGACCACTACCCTCCCCATTTTCATGCCTCTTATGGTGAATTCAATGCCGAAATAGGTATTAATGATTTAGCAGTAATTGAAGGCAAGCTTCCTTCAAGGGTGTTGGGTTTAGTGATTGAATGGGCTTCTCAACATAAAGAAGAACTTTTAGACAATTGGACAAGGATAGAAAAGGGTGTTGCTATTGAAAAGATAACACCTTTAGATTAATTCCAAAAGGTATATTTCCTGAAAGGTATCCCCCTTTCCTTTCAGATATCCCTATGACTTCAATTTTTTTTCGCAAGTTTTCCTCCCCGATTTTTCCTCTAAAATAACCATTTCCTTTCAAGTATTTTTCCTTCTTTGAAAGTATTTGATGATGAAGAAATTTTCCTGTAAAGCCATAAAAGCGATGCCAACATCCCAAATTAAGAGATTTTCCTTGATTCACATTCCAAAATTTTTGACCCTTTGAAAAGTTTTTCTTTTGAATGGAATCCCTTGCAGTATGGGCATTTTGGAATGATAGACAATAATTACCAACAATCAAATGTTCATAAAAAATTTAAATGTGTTGTTTTGTTATAATTTATTTTTGTAATTTTGTAATCTTATTCCTCAAAATTTTTCACCATTTATATGTTACCTAAAACCTTTGCAAGCGATAATTATTCCGGTGTTCATCCAGAAATAATGGATGCTCTCATTAGTTGTAATGAAGGGCATGCAAGGTCTTATGGTAATGATGAATACACAATAAAAGCAATTCAAACATTTAAGAAATTTTTTGGAGATGAAATTGATGTTTGTTTTGTTTTCAATGGAACAGGTGCAAATGTTCTTGGGCTAAGTTCGATGACAGATTCATACAATGCCGTTCTTTGCGCGAATACTTCTCATGTTTATGTTGATGAATCTACTGCCCCTGAAAAATTTACAGGTTGTAGGTTTATTCCTCTTGATACTATCAATGGGAAGATGTCAGTAGAAGAGATTGAGAAAAAGATAAAGCGAATTGGAGATGAGCATCATCCTCAAGTTAAGGTTTTATCTTTAGCACAAACAACTGAATACGGAACAGTTTATGACATTGATGAATTAAAAGCAATTTCTTCGTGTTTAAAAAAGCATGGTTTATTTCTTCATATGGATGGGGCAAGAATTTTTAATGCTGCTGTGGCTTTAAATTGCGATTTAAAGGAATTTACTAAAGATGTTGGAGTAGATGTACTGTCTTTTGGTGGGACAAAGAACGGAATGATGTTCGGAGAAGCTGTTGTTTTTCTAAACAATAAATTTTCAGAAAGTAGAAAATTCAGACAAAAACAAAGTATGCAACTCTCTTCAAAAATGAGATTTATTGCAGCACAGTTTGATGCTCTTTTGAATAATAACCTATGGTATAGAAATGCTTCACATGCTAACAACATGGCAAAACTACTTGCCAAAAAGTTGGAAATGATTCCAGAAGTTATAATTACCAAACCTGTTCAAGCAAATGTTGTGTTTGCTATCTTACCAAAAGAGTTTATTTCTAAATTACAGGAACTAGCTTTTTTTTATGTTTGGGATGATAAAATGAATGAAGTGAGACTGATGTGCTCTTTTGATACAAATGAAGATGAGATAAATAATTTTATTGAATCTTTTAAAGATTTTAATTAAAAAAATTATAACTAAATTAATGTTTTAATCCTTACTAAAAATGGCTGTTAATTTTAAAAATTTTACAAACTATTTTGGAAATGATATTCATACTGCAATATCATTACTTGTGGGATATCTTGCTATAATATTTTCCCTTTTTGAACATGTAATATCTAAATTTATTCCAATTGAAAAATTCGATTTAGGAATTTTATTATTATTTGCAATTATGGGATTAATATTAGTCGGTCTAGGAGAAGAAATGAAAAAAAGTAAAAAAAATCAAGATCAAGTAAAAAATATTGAAATTAAATTTGATCAATCATTTGAATCGTTAAAACTACTTATTGATTCATATGGAAACCTCTTTAAAGAATTAAAAAATCATATTTCGGCATATGAACTAATTCATGGACTTGATAACATTACTTTGAAAGCTAAGGAAGGAATTGAAACTGCAAAACGTGAAATAAGAGCAACAAGTTTTATATGTGCTGATCAGGATGTTGGAGAAGCATATTTTAAGGAATTAGCAAAAAAAATTAAAAGTGGGACAGTATCCTATTATTGTTGCTTTGATTCAAAATATGACTTTACAATGAGAAAAAAAATTTTCCAAGAACTTAATTTTGTACAAGCAGACTATAAGAAAATGCATTATTATAAATTTAACCTTCTTGCATCCTTTCATTTTGACTTTATTTTGATAGATGATCAAATTGCATTTATTGCTTTTCCAAATATTAAGGATGAAAAGGAAATGAATTTGATGATAAAGGTGGAAGCAAATAGTAAACAAAATAAAGAATTAATAAAAGGTCTTATTGCGTGGTATGAAAGTTTACAGAAAATCCAAATTGAAGATACTCAAGAGTTTTATGATACATGGACAATAAAACAGATTTATAAAGATAAACGCTTGTAAGGACAATTGAAGAAAATTTATTGCTGATGAATAATAAATCATATGGTGACGTAGCTCAGTTGGTAGAGCAAAGGACTGAAAATCCTTGTGTCGGCGGTTCGATTCCGCCCATCACCACAAATTAGATAAAAGAAAAAGAATAATGGAAACGAAAATTGATTTTAGTAAATTTAAAAACGAATCTTTCTTTCAAAAGTTGAAAGAGTTTGCTAGCAAGCCTCCCAAGAAAGATTTGGTGTATGTATTCTTTGGAGGTACTGGTGCTGTAGGCGGGCAGGCTGTAATTGAGATTATTCAAGCATTTGACTTTATTGTTTCTGTTAATCCTTCTTGGATTGAAAGTAAACCACTTTTACTTGCGACTGGATTAAGCAAACCTGAAATAGATCGATTCAAAATGAAACTTGAAAAGGCTTTTGTTTCTGAAAATGGACATGGATTTGAGATGTTTGAAGGAGTTGATAATAGTGCAACCTTAACATTAAAAAGAAAATCAGGAATATCAATTGAATTTCATGAATTGGTTGCAAAGCCTACATTTAGTATTGATTTAGTTGAGAAAATAAACGGTAAAAATAAGAATGAAATAAAGGAGTTTTTAAATTCATTACCTTCAGTTATTAACTCACCTTTTGAATCGTTTTTGAAAAATTATATTGAAAGAAACAAATTTGATAGTGATTTTAGATTTCAAACTGTTATTTCTGGTATCCCAATTCCCTCGGTAGCTGCATATAGTTTTGGAAGTGAAATTGATAAAATTCTCGTAAGTATAGGAGTGAAAAATAATGACCCCAATAAAGAAATCGAAAGGGCTATTAATGTAAAAATTTTACATGGATTCGCAAATGATTTCGGACAGATAAAAAACAATTTAGCTTATGAAGTGTTAATAGCTCACACTACTTCTGTAGGTGGTATGTACACTATTGCAGAAGAGGGAAAACCTGTAATTAATTTAGGATATGCACATAGTGCCATGGATGATTTCTTAGTTGAAAAGCAATTTTATGCTGAAAATTTGACGGAAAAATATTCTGAACTTGGATTAAAAGTATTAATAACTGCTGCTGCTATTGGTATTGATTCTATTTCAATCAATGAAACATTGCCAATGAAAAAAAGTATCTTCAAGAAATATAAATCAGCTGAAATGAATGGAAATTTGCCTTATGATTCAAGTAATTTAGTTGAAGAATCAATTGCTATTTTTCAACCTAAATCTATTGCATTTACTAATAAAGAAAGTGGCATTGAAAATTCAGATAAGATAAATTTTGAGGCTTTTAATGCAGGAACTGTAAGACCTGAATTTGCTTTAAGAAGTGGTGAAAATGGAATGTTTTCCTTAGATAATGCTTATGCTCTCTATTTAAACATGAAAGTTGCATCCCAGGAAGAGTTGTCGCATATTTTGGTATTTAATGCTTTGTTTGGAGATGATAAGCAACGCCCGTGGTTTGAAAATGGAATTTGTTATCAAACTGAAACAGAAAATGCAACTATTGTATTTTCCTTGTTAAATAATTATCCTAAATTCAGAAAATATCAGACTTCAGGATTTACACCAAAAGCACTCCAGGATTTAGGTTCTGCTAAACATCAATGCGAATTGCATACAGTTGGGCTTTATATGCTTTTACATAAACTGAAATCATTAGATACTGATATTTTAATTGAAAAGGTAACTACTCATTACAGCGAAAACGATGTATTAAAGTTTGTTGATAACTATACCCCACAACTAACTATTGAGAATATTATCGGATATGACCCTATACAAAAAGCAAAAGAATTTTCGACCTTAATAACAATAAATTCATTAGATGAATTAATATCATTTTTTGGTTTTAATGGGGATATTAAAAATGATTTTATTAAAACCTTTTTAACTAACCTATTAAAGATAATTAAGCAAACTATCTATACTATTACCTCTTTAGGAACTCCAATCGTTTATCTTGACAAAGAAGAAGTGAGGATTTTAATTGGACCATTTTGTGCAGCTATTGAAGGAGCTGACAGCGGGGTAATAAGCCATAATAATTCTTTATTACAATATATTAAGGATAGTGCAAAAAAATCTAATCTTGATTTTAATAATTATTTTGAATGGGTTGTTGCTAACTCTGGTTTTATTGATTTGAGACCTCAAGCAACAATAACAACTGCAAAGAATTTAAAAACTGGGCTGAATGATAAAATTTGGATTGTTCAAAAAGGTAATGACTTTCGAATCAGTATTAATTCAATTAAGAATGAGAATAACTTAAGTTCATCAAATGGTTATTTTACAAGCAGTGGAGTAGTTGCATTTATTGGGAGGATAACAGGACTTTACGAACAACTTAAAGATTTTGATATTTCACTAGGGACATTAAATAATTGGAAGGCATTATTTCCTATTGATTCAAATGAACAACATCCTGTTATCCCAGGCTTAATTGAAGCTATGAGAATGTACACAGAGGGACTTGGAAAAGTTACAGGATTTGAATTACTTTATCCTGGATTTGGATATTTCCAAAATAAATAAAATTTATTAATAAAACAAATAATGAAGATTAGTTATAACTGGCTTAAGGAATATCTTGATTTCAATATTTCACCAAAAGAAATTGGAGAGGTCTTAACAGATTGTGGATTGGAGGTAGAGGAAATAAAAACATTTGAAAGCATATCAGGTGGATTAGAAGGAATAGTAATTGGAGAGATTAAGGAATTAATAAAACATTCAAATGCTGAAAAACTTTCTATTACCAAAGTTGATGTTGGGGAAATTGATTTACTACAAATTGTCTGTGGTGCTTCAAATATTAAAGTTGGGCAAAAGGTCGCAGTTGCTTTGATTGGTTCTACAATCAATCATATTAATGGTGAAAAATTAAATATTAAAAAGGCAAAAATCAAAGGTGTAGAAAGTTTTGGGATGATTTGCGCTGAAGATGAATTAGGATTAGGAATGAACCATGAAGGAATTTTGGAATTACCTCCTGATGTAAAAATTGGTACTAATGCATCCGATTATTATAAAATAGAAAGAGATTTTGTTTTTGAGATAGGTTTAACACCAAATAGAGGAGATGCAAATTCACATATTGGTGTTGCACGCGATCTTTACGCTGCTTTAAATATTAACAGTAACACAAATGTAAAATTTACCAAACCTGATTTATCAGGTTTTAAAATTGATAATACTAACAGAACTATATCAGTTGAAGTATTAGATTCAGTAGCATGTCCAAGATATTCAGGTATTACAATTTCTAATGTTACTATAAAAGAATCTCCAGATTGGCTAAAAAATAAATTAAAAGCAATAGGTGTTCGTTCTATTAACAATGTGGTTGACATTACTAATTACTTGCTTCATGAATATGGACAGCCACTACATGCTTTTGATGCCGATAAAATTCGAGGTTCAAAAATAGTGGTGAGACAAGAAAAGCAAAATACTTCATTTAAAACTCTTGATGGGAACGAAATAAAACTTAATGCCGATGATCTTATCATTTGTGATGCAATTGGTGGAATGTGTATTGCCGGTGTTTATGGTGGATTTGAAAGTGGAATAAATTCAGAAACTACAAAGAATATTTTCTTAGAAAGTGCTTATTTTAATCCTACTACTATTCGTAAAACTTCAATATCTCATAATTTAAGAACTGATGCAGCCTTGCACTTTGAGAAAGCATGTGACCCCAACATAACTGTAGATGTATTAAAACGAGCAGCTATTCTTATTAAAGAAATAGCAGGTGGTGAAATTTCATCAGAAATCATAGATGTTTATCCTAACCCAATTGAAGGTTTTAGATTCTCTATTTCTTATGATAGAATTATGCAACTTAGTGGATTTCCTATCGAAAAGGAAATCATTAAAAAGATCTTAAACTACCTTGAAGTTATAATCGAAAAAGAAGAGTCTGGTAGGCTTGATATTTTAGTGCCAGCCTTTAAAAATGATGTTCGGCGAGAAGCGGACATAGTTGAGGAAATTTTAAGAATTTATGGCTACAATAATATTGAACTCACTGATGAGCTTTCGTCAGCATATTTACCAAAAATAAATTTCAATCATTATTATTTTAAACAATTTGAAACTTCAAAACTTTTATCTGGAAATGGATTTCAAGAAATCATCTGCAACTCTTTAACAAATCTTTCAGAACTAAAAAATTATTTTGAGCCTTCGAATAATGTTACTGTACTAAATTCGAAAAGTGTGGATTTGGATACCCTACGGAGAAGCCTATTAATTTCAGGACTTGAAGCCATTTCCTTTAATATCAAGCATAAACATTCAAACCTTAAATTCTTTGAATTTGGTAAAGTTTATGAAAAGGTAAACTCTGATTTGAAGGAAGAAAGAATCTTAAGTTTAATGATTACTGGGAACATAAATGAAGAAAGTTGGTATTCAAAAAACAAGAACGCAGATTTATTTAAACTGCTTTCAATCATTAAAAAAATCCTAACGAAACATGGTATAGAATATACAATAATTAAAGTTGCTAATAGTCTTTTTCATTATTGTTTAGAATTAAGAGATAAAAGCAACAATGTATTAGGTATTGTTGGCTTAGTTACAGATGATCTCAACAATAAGTATGATATAAAAAAAGAAGTTTTTTATGCCGAGTTAAATTGGGATATAATCCTTTCACTCAAAGGTAAACTATCTGTATATAAAGAAATTGTAAAATTTCCTGAAGTTAGAAGAGACTTATCTTTAATCATAGATAAAAAAGTTACCTATGATGAGATTAAATGTTTGATTTTTGAAAAGTCCGATAAGCTAATTAAAGAACTAAATATTTTTGACATCTATGAAAGCGAATCATTAGGAATTGGCAAAAAGTCTTATTCTTTGTCAGTCATTCTTCAAAGCGATATGAAAACATTGACAGTAGAGGATATTGATAAAGTCATGAACAATCTTATTAATAAGCTCGAATTAAAACTTAATGCAACTATTAGAAAATAAAAGATTAAAACCATGAAAAATCAAATAGAATCATTACAAAAAGAGATAGATGATTTCCGAATAAACGATAATCAAACTCTCGAAAAATATAGAATAGAATTTCTAAGCAAAAATGGAAAAGTTCAAAAATTATTTGATGATTTTAAAAGTGTGTCTATTGATCAAAAAAGGGAAATTGGACAAAAACTCAATCTCTTAAAAACTGTTTCTGAAAATAAATATAATGAGTCGAAAGAAGCGATTATAAAAACCACATCAAATATAGGAATAGAAGTCCCTGACTTCTCTTTACCTGAAATTCCAAATGAAGATGGGACAATACATCCACTATCACAAGTTCTTGAAAAAATAATAAAAATATTTTCTGGTATCGGTTACGATTTGTCTGATGGTCCTGAAATTGAGGATGATTGGCATAATTTTACAGCCTTAAACTTCCCTCCCAACCACCCCGCACGAGAAATGCAGGATAGCTTTTTTATTAATAAAAATCCTGATATATTACTTAGAACTCACACATCAAATGCACAGGTTAGGATTATGGAATCAGGAAAAATGCCAATAAGAATTATCTCCCCTGGAAGAGTTTACAGGAATGAAGTTATTTCAGCAAGAGCACATTGCCTATTTCATCAGGTTGAAGGTCTATATATAAATAAAAATGTTAGCTTTAAAGAACTAAAAGATACCATTTATTACTTTGTAAAAGCTATGTTTGGAGATAATACAAAAGTTAGATTCAGACCATCATTTTTCCCATTTACTGAACCAAGTGCAGAAGTGGATATCTCATGTTTGATTTGTCATGGTAAGGGTTGTAATGTTTGTAAATATTCAGGTTGGGTTGAAATTATGGGTTGTGGCATGGTAGATACACAAGTTCTTGAAAATTGTAATATTAATCCAAATGAATTTTCAGGTTTTGCATTTGGCATGGGTTTAGAAAGGATAACAATGCTCCATTATCAAATTAAGGATTTAAGATTATTTTTTGAGAATGATGTCAGGTTTTTACGACAATTTCAAAATCAAAACATTTAGGTTAACTTAAATCTAATTTTTGGGATGCCAATAATAATTCAATATCCTTATATGGCATTTTGTATTGTTCACTAATATGTTTTTTTGTAATTATTCCTTTATACATATATATACCAAATCGCACTCCCTGATCAAACCATACAAATTCTGCCAAACCACCTGCTTTTCCAATATTTAATAATATTGGTGTTATCACATTACTAATAGCATAAGAGGCTGTATGTGCCACTCGTGAAGGTATATTTGGAACGCAATAATGAATTACTCCATATTTGATAAAAGTTGGGTCAGAATGATTTCTAATCTCTGAAGTTTCAAAACAACCACCGACATCAATATTCACATCAATAATTACAGAACCTGCTGACATTTGGCTAACCATTTCTTCGGAAACTATACATCTTGAAATTCCATTTTTCGGAGCCATTGCCCCAATTGCAACATCAGAATTTTTCAAAGACCTTGCTAAGGTATCTGGTGATAATATAGATGTAAATAATCTTGAACCAAGATGATTTTGTAATCTTCTTAATTTATATAGCGCACTATCAAATATTTCAACATTCGCACCAAGACCAATTGCAGTTCTTGCTGCAAATTCACCCACTGTTCCAGCACCAATAATTACTACATTAGAAGGTGGTATTCCAGTAATTCCTCCAAGCATTTCTCCCCTTCCATGCTTTACATTACTTAAATATTCAGCCGCTATTAGCATTGAGGTACTCCCTGCAATTTCACTCATAGATTGAATGATTGAATATATACCAATTTTATCTTTGATAAAATCAAAGGCAAGAGCATTAACTTTTTTTGAAGCTAAATTCAAAAAGAATTTTTCAGTTTGTGTTCCAAATTGAAGCATGGAAATAAGGCTATGATTAGCCTTTAAATATAAGATTTCGTTTTCTGTTGGAGGAGCTATTTTTAAAATAATATTTGCCTTGAAAATATCTTCTGTATTATAAACAATTTTTGCTCCAGCTTCACTGTATTCACCATCAGAAAAGTTCGATAACTTTCCGGCTCCAGATTCAAGAATAATTTCATGACCATTATTACATAATAAAGCAACTGCATTTGGAACTAAAGGAACTCTATTTTCTTGGAATGATGTTTCCTTTAGAATACCTATAAAAAGACTGTTTTTGTTCATCTTCAGTTAAGGTGGTAGTTCATTTTTTTAAAATAAACTTGGTTTAAAGGATTACTAAGTAATTATTCACAATCTCCATATAATCTACTATTAAATTTTTAAAATGACTTTATACTATAATATTTAATAAAAGTTCCTAAAGTTGATTTATTACTATTGTGTCCTTACTTTTTCCCAAAACCCCAAGTTTCCAAAACCCCCGTCATTCCTAAATTCCAAAACTATTTTCCCCATTCTCAACAGGAAACCAATGTTTATTTTCTAAATCGGTAACTATACCCGGTAATAAGAGTATAACATAATAAATTAATAATATTTAAAAAATTTATGTTATGAAAAAGAGTAAAGTAGAAAAGCTGGAGCTGACTAGCCCAAGAGTAAAATCAGCGTTCGGAGCCTCCTTCGGAATCTTCGGACAAATTATGACACTGGGTGTCGCGAATTACGTAACCAACCTTGCAGCCTTCACACTGAAGAACGCAATTTGGGTCCTGGCATGGGCAACACAAATGATGACTGATCTTGCAGCCGCCAATTTGATGCCGGACAAATCTTCAAGAGCAGGTGCTATTGCAGTAATCAAAACTACATTACGCACAAACACGAAAGCGTGTATTGTCGGCGCAAATGATTTGTATTCCCTTATCGAACAATCATTTCCCAAAAATCTTTGGGCAGCACAAAAAGAAGCCGCCGGCAGCGCACACTACGGAAAAGCTACCAAGAAAACCAGCGAATGTTCCACGATGATGAGTATGGGAGTAACCTACATCACCAGCAACCACGCAGCATTAATGACAGGTGGAATGTTAGCAGGTTTTCAGTTAAGCTTCACAGGTTTAGGCACAGCGTTCGACAATTCAAACACAGCCTATCAAAATGCAATCGAAGCAGCAGCCTTACTTACAGATGCAAAAGTAGCAGCCTACAATTCAATCTATGCAAGATACCAAGTAATGGCAAAAGTAGGTAAGAACATTTTCAGAAACAACAAAGCCGTTATTGAAGGAATCGTCTATGCACAAATCAAGAAGAAACTGAATCCTCCACATCAGGTTGTGCAACCCGTGAACATCCCGATTAATGGTTCCAAAACGATTCACAATGCAGTTCCATTAAGCACCATTACAGTAACAGGATTGTATGCAGTCCTAATCTGTAGCGGAAGTTCAGCTTGCAACATAGAAACCGCAACAGTAGTGAACCCCGGACACTCCATTCCAAACACCTTTGGTACAGAAGTAACTTTCACGAACGTAGATCTTCTACACCCAACGAAAGTAACTATCATAAGGTTAGTGAACAAGAACAAATAAAAGGTGCTGCTAAAATTTCGATAAGTCCCCGCTACCAATACAGTGGGGATTTTTTTTGCCCTCTCCTTTTTTTCTCCGTGTATCTCTGTACCACCTCTGTGCACCTCTGTGTAATTTTTTTCCTTTTTAATCAATGAATCTGTGGCTAAAAAAATCATATTTTGTCCCTGTTTTCAGCGTCATCTGCGTTCTTATTGTCCCATTCCCCAAAAAACAAAAGCCCCCCGATTTCTCGGAGGGCTTTAAAAATTATGGCAACGACATACTCTTCCAGCTTTCACACTAGTACCATCTGCGCTGACGGGCTTAACTTCTCTGTTCGGGATGGGAAGAGGTGGACACCGCCGCTATAATCACCATAAATATCTTTAATATGATTTATTAGATTTAAAATGATTTTAGAATGAATCCTACAATCATTTTAATCATACTAATCATAGTACGACATTTAGAGAAAGAAAATACAAAAGAAACAGAATTCATAGAACGATATAAAAGTTTACGGGTAATTAGTATTGCTCGGCTTTGACATCACTGTCTTTACACCTGCAACCTATCAACGTCGTAGTCTTCGACGACCCTTATAAAGAAGTCTCATCTTGAGGCAAGTTTCGCGCTTAGATGCTTTCAGCGCTTATCTTAACCGAACGTAGCTACCCAACGGTGCAGTTGGCACCACAATTGGTACACTAGAGGTTCGTCCGACTCGGTCCTCTCGTACTAGAGTCAGGCCCTCTCAAACTTCTAACGCCCACAACAGATAGGGACCGAACTGTCTCACGACGTTCTGAACCCAGCTCGCGTGCCACTTTAATCGGCGAACAGCCGAACCCTTGGGACCTTCTCCAGCCCCAGGATGTGACGAGCCGACATCGAGGTGCCAAACCTCCCCGTCGATGTGAGCTCTTGGGGGAGATCAGCCTGTTATCCCCGGCGTACCTTTTATCCTTTGAGCGATGGCCCTTCCATGCGGAACCACCGGATCACTATATCCGTCTTTCGACCCTGCTCGACTTGTTGGTCTCACAGTTAAGCACCCTTATGCTATTGCGCTCTACACACGGTTACCAAGCGTGTTGAGGGTACCTTTGAAAGCCTCCGATACTCTTTTGGAGGCGACCACCCCAGTCAAACTACCCACCAAACAATGTCCTCCGCATAACGGAGTTAGATTCCAAATAAATAAAGGGTGGTATTTCAACGTTGACTCCACCAGAGCTAGCGCCCCAGCTTCAAAGTCTCCCACCTATCCTACACATCATTTATCCAAAATCAATGTTAAGCTATAGTGAAGGTGCACGGGGTCTTTCCGTCCCGTTGCGGGTAATCGGCATCTTCACCGATACTACAATTTCACAGAGCTCATGGTTGAGACAGTATCCAGATCATTACACCATTCGTGCAGGTCGGAACTTACCCGACAAGGAATTTCGCTACCTTAGGACCGTTATAGTTACGGCCGCCGTTTACTGGGGCTTCAATTCAAAGCTTCGTATTACTACTAACCTCTCCTCTTAACCTTCCAGCACCGGGCAGGTGTCAGGCCTTATACTTCATCTTTCGATTTTGCAAAGCCATGTGTTTTTGTTAAACAGTTGCCTGGATCTTTTCACTGCGGCTCCGTTTGCACGGAGCGCTCTTTTTCCCGAAGTTACAGAGCCAATTTGCCGAGTTCCTTAACCATGATTCACTCTAGCACCTGAGGATGCTCTCCTCGACTACCTGTGTCGGTTTACGGTACGGGTGGCATCAACTTAAGTTTAGGGAATTTTCTTGGAAGTCTGATTAGGGTCATTATCAAGTTGCCCGAGGGCTCCTCGTACTATCACCTTCGACAAGCTCTGCGGATTTTCCTACAGAACCTATATCTACAGGCTTCAACGCACACATCCGTCAGTGCGCAGACCTTTCACTACTCCGTCCTCCCGTCACAATTGATGTCAGTACTGGAATATTAACCAGTTATCCATCGAGTTTTCCTTTCGGATACCCCTTAGGACCCGACTAACCCTGATACGATTAGCGTTGTTCAGGAAACCTTAGTCTTACGGTGTGCGGGTTTCTCGCCCGCATTATCGTTACTTATGCCTACATTTGCTTTTCTAAACGCTCCAGCAAACCTTACGATTCACCTTCTGTGCGTTTAGAATGCTCCCCTACCACTGATATTACTATCAATCCATAGCTTCGGTAATATGCTTAATGCCCGTTTATTATCCACGCCCTATCGCTCGACTAGTGAGCTGTTACGCACTCTTTAAATGAATGGCTGCTTCCAAGCCAACATCCTAGCTGTCAAAGCAATTGGACCACGTTAGATCAACTTAGCATATATTTAGGGACCTTAGCTGATGGTCTGGGTTCTTTCCCTTTCGTCCACGGACCTTAGCACCCATGGGCTCACTCCCGAGTATATGTCAATAGCATTCGGAGTTTATCTGGGTTTGGTAGGCGGTGAAGCCCCCTAGCCCAATTAGTAGCTCTACCTCTATGACACTCAACCTCGAGGCTGTTCCTAAAAACATTTCGGGGAGTACGAGCTATTTCTCAGTTTGATTAGCCTTTCACCCCTACCCACAACTCATCCAAAAACTTTTCAACGTTTACTGGTTCGGTCCTCCACCCCGTGTTATCGGGGCTTCAACCTGGTCATGGGTAGATCACAAAGTTTCGCGTCTACCCCCTCTGACTATACGCCCTATTCAGACTTGCTTTCGCTTCGGCTCCGGACCTTAAATCCTTAACCTTGCCAGAGAGGAGTAACTCGTAGGCTCATTATGCAAAAGGCACGCAGTCACTCTGTACAAGTACAAAGCTCCTACCGCTTGTAAGCGCATGGTTTCAGGTTCTATTTCACTCCGCTGTTCGCGGTTCTTTTCACCTTTCCCTCACGGTACTAGTTCACTATCGGTCTCTCAGGAGTATTTAGCCTTACCGGATGGTGCCGGCAGATTCCCACAAGGCGTCTCCGACCTCGTGGTACTCAGGATACTGCTATCAAATAAAAACTTACGTTTACGGGATTATCACCCTCTATGATGCTACTTTCCAGAAGCTTCAACTTCATTTTTATTCTCATGTTACAGTCCTACAACCCCTGCATTGCCTTAACAACACAGGTTTGGGCTGTTTCCCGTTCGCTCGCCACTACTTAGGAAATCATTAAATTATTTTCTTTTCCACCAGGTACTTAGATGTTTCAGTTCTCTGGGTTAGCTTCCCGCAGGATGTCTAAACTTCAATTAGACGGGTTTCCCCATTCAGAAATCTCCGGATCAAATCGTATTTGCCAATCCCCGGAGCTTATCGCAGCTTGTCACGTCTTTCATCGCCTCTGAGAGCCAAGGCATTCACCATGCGCCCTTAATTACTTTCTATATCAAATATTCTTATGAATTTTGATCTTTGTATTTTCTTTCAATATGTCAAAGAACCTTAGTTTAACTGTACATTTACAGCAAACTTTGTGGAGAATAACGGATTCGAACCGTTGACCCTCTGCGTGCAAGGCAGATGCTCTAGCCAGCTGAGCTAATTCCCCCTTAACGAATTTTAGTAGTCCCGAGCAGACTTGAACTGCTGACCCCTACATTATCAGTGTAGTGCTCTAACCAAACTGAGCTACGGGACTGTTAGATTTACGATTTTAGATTTACGATTTACAAATTTGATTAAATCAAACAGTACTTCGAACATCGTAAGTCTTATTTTCCTTCCCTCAGATGGCAGAACCACCATTAAGCTCGTTATGGGTAATATTTCAAATTAGTATTTGAAGATTGGAGGAAGCAACAAGAAATAATGTTGTGAAAACAACGATTACTACAACAAAATCACTCTAGAAAGGAGATATTCCAGCCACACCTTCCGGTACGGCTACCTTGTTACGACTTAGCGCCAGTTATCGATTTTACCCTAGGCGACTCCTTGCGGTTATCGACTTTAGGTACCCTCAACTTCCATCGCTTGACGGGCGGTGTGTACAAGGCCCGGGAACGTATTCACCGGATCATTGCTGATATCCGATTACTAGCGAATCCAACTTCATGAAGTCGAGTTGCAGACTTCAATCCGAACTGAGACCGGCTTTGGAGATTAGCATCATGTCACCATGTAGCTGCCCATTGTGCCGGCCATTGTAGCACGTGTGTAGCCCTGGACGTAAGGGCCGTGATGACTTGACGTCATCCCCACCTTCCTCCACGCTTACGCGGGCAGTCTTATTAGAGTCCCCGGCATTACCCGCTGGCAACTAATAATAGGGGTTGCGCTCGTTAGGGGACTTAACCCAACACCTCACGGCACGAGCTGACGACAGCCATGCAGCACCTAGTTTTGTGCTCCGAAGAGAATTCACCTTTCAGCGAACGTCACTAACTTTCAAGCCCAGGTAAGGTTCCTCGCGTATCATCGAATTAAACCACATGCTCCTCCGCTTGTGCGGGCCCCCGTCAATTCCTTTGAGTTTCAATCTTGCGACCGTACTCCCCAGGTGGAATACTTAATGCTTTCGCTTAGACGCGTACTGTATATCGCACACATCGAGTATTCATCGTTTAGGGTGTGGACTACCAGGGTATCTAATCCTGTTTGCTACCCACACTTTCGTGCCTCAGCGTCAGTTATAGTTTAGCGAGCTGCCTTCGCAATCGGTGTTCTGTGTCATATCTAAGCATTTCACCGCTACATGACACATTCCGCCCACCTCAACTATACTCAAGACTAGCAGTATCAATGGCAGTTCCGCAGTTAAGCTGCGGGCTTTCACCACTGACTTACAAGTCCGCCTACGCACCCTTTAAACCCAATAAATCCGGATAACGCTTGGATCCTCCGTATTACCGCGGCTGCTGGCACGGAGTTAGCCGATCCTTATTCTTACAGTACCGTCAACCCTCCACACGTGGAGGGGTTTCTTCCCGTATAAAAGCAGTTTACGACCCATAGAGCCTTCATCCTGCACGCGGCATGGCTGGTTCAGGCTTGCGCCCATTGACCAATATTCCTTACTGCTGCCTCCCGTAGGAGTCTGGTCCGTGTCTCAGTACCAGTGTGGGGGATCATCCTCTCAGACCCCCTAGACATCGTAGCCTTGGTGAGCCGTTACCTCACCAACTAGCTAATGTCGCGCATGCCTATCTTTAACCGCCGGAGCTTTAATTCTCAAATGATGCCATCCAAGAATGTTATGCGGTATTAATTTCGATTTCTCGAAGCTATTCCGCAGTTAAAGGTAAGTTGCATACGTGTAACGCACCCGTGCGCCGGTCGTCAGCAGTATTGCTACCCTGTTACCCCTCGACTTGCATGTATTAGGCCTGCCGCTAGCGTTAATCCTGAGCCAGGATCAAACTCTTCATTGTAAATTATTTTAAATTGTCTCAGATTTTGTTTCTCAAATTCGAATTAACGAAATTTGGCTTGTTGCTTCCTATCAATACTTCAAAGAACTTTATGTTTTGATTGACCTCGTTAGATCAACTTTTTCTTTTTGGGGCGGCAAAGTTATAAAAACTTTCGGACATCCCAAACATTTTTAATTTTATTTTTTAAAGATTAGATTTTTCGCTCTTTTTTGAAGACTTAAAAACCTCTCTTTTTTGCTCCTTCTCAGGAAGACCCTTTTCGTTTTGGGGGCGCAAAAATATAAAAATAGATTTACCTGACCAAACTTTTTTGATATTTATTTTCATATTTCCTTTAACGTACTGATTATGACTATTATAAACTTTCATTAATTTTTTGTTGTGTTATGATATTTTTAAATTTTTAACCTCGGATGCATAAAAAATGAGAGAAACTAAATGATCAAAGGATGTATAAAAAATCTTATAGAAGAATGGTGTCTTTTTTTCTCCATTACAAAAATAACTCCTAATCCATTAGAAATAGGTACTGAAATGGATTATCTGAAATTAGAATACATATTCCCTTTAATCTGATAGCTCATCATCAAGTCCATCCTTTACCTAACACCTCATTCCTGATGCTTCGCTATTAGAGCATTGTTATTTTCTATAGCAATTTTAGAAATCACCATAGCCATTCTATATTTCAGAACCCATACCCAAATAAGAATATTCAATTAATAATATATCTGATTTGAAGTTGATAGAAGCAGCCTTAAGCAAAGAATATCTTTTCATGTTGGAGGTTTCAAATCTAAAGATATTGCAATCCTCAATTATTATTAATCACCATCTTTCCTTTATCAATAACCCCTTTATCAGTTCTTATCTTCCAGAAATAAATTCCATTGTTCAAATCCAGATTAAGTGTCTCTTTTCCTTCAATGTTGCTAATAGTATAGGAATAAAGTATTCTTCCAAGCATATCGGTAATAATAAAATCAGCATTTGTATTTTGTGGGATATTATAGATTAAAGTAGAGGTGCCATTGTTTGGATTTGGATAAAGGGATATTCCATTATTGACATTTAATTCTTCGATTCCATTAAATAGAACACATACTGTATCCGATACATTGGTGCATCCGTTTGAATCTGTTACCATAACGGAATAGCAACCTGTTGATGGAGCTAAAAAATAATAATCAGTAGCTCCGGTCATTGGAGAATTATTCAATAACCATTGATTTCCGAAGGCGGTACTTGATACAAGCAAATTACCATTAAAAGTTATGATAGGAACGGGAGGAAGGGAATGTACCAAGACAGTTGTATTAGTAGAAGTGCCTACGCAGTTGTTTATATCTGTAAGAATTACTGAATAATTCCCTGAAGTATCTGCTGTGATGGTTTGTGTGGTATCTCCATTGTTCCAAAGATAGTGAACTCCAACATCAGATGAAAGATGAACACTGTCTCCCTGGCAAAATACCAAACTTCCATCTGCAGTTATAACTGGGACAGGAAGCGGATGAACAATAAGCACCGTGACTATGGTACTGTCGCAATTATGTGAGGAAATCAGATGACTTGTATCCAAAGTATCGTTCATGGAAGTGACCCCATCAGGGAAAGTAAAAGTATCTCCCTGGCAGATAGATGCCGAAACATATTGCTGGTAGGTTGGAAATACAATCAGGGTCGTGATGATGTTGCTATCACAGTAATGGATGGTCGAAAAATGGCTGGTATGAATACTATCCACCATTGAAGTTCCGCCATCGGGAAATGTAAAAGTATCACCATGGCAAATAGAAGCTGAATAATTGAAATTATAAGCAGGATGAACAATAAGGGCTGTAATATAATTGCTGTCGCACATATTTATTGTACTGAAATGACTTGTCTGAATAGTATCTGTAGCTGCTGTAATTATTGATCCATCGGGAAAAGTATAACTATTCCCCTGACATATAGTATCGGTAATAGGATAATAATAAGTTGGATTAACGGTAACTGACATGCTTGCAGTAGAAGTTGCCAGGCATCCATTGAAGTTGATACTAACAGAATAAGTCCCGGAAGTGAGAACCTTGATGCTGCGGCTGGTTCCGCCATTACTCCAGGAATAGTAGGTGGCAGTATCGCAGGTAAGAATTACAGAGTCGCCTTGACAGAAAGTCGTGGGACCACCTGCCGCGATTACAGGATTTAATAAAGCATTGCAGGGTGTATATTCCCAGAGATCTTTTCGACCATAACCATCATACCCCATGGCAATATATCCTTTATCGCCAATCGAAAAACCAACATCTTGCTCTCTGACCTCTGTCCCGACATTGGCCTTTTGTGTCCAGACATTTGTTGCTTGATCCCATTCATAAAAATCATTAATATCATTATAATTCTGAAGAAGACCAGTACCTATATATCCTTTATTCCCAATAGAAAAGCCCGTTGCAAGATTTCTTATGCCAGGAGGGAAATTAGCTTTTTGAGTCCATGAGTTGGCTGTCTGATCCCATTCCCAGAAATCGCCCCACCAATTTCCATTGGATCCTGTTCCAACATAGCCCTTGGTACCTATTGCAAAACCTACCGCGCAATATCTTTGTGAACCGCCAAAGTTTGCCAGTTGAGTCCAGATATTGGTTGCCTGATCCCATTCCCAAAAGTCGTTGTAATAAAGACCTGTCGAGATGCTGTATCCTGTCCCTGCATAGCCCTTGGTGCCCATCGAAAAGGCAATACCATTCTGATCGCCACCACCGGGATAATTCGCTTTTTGTGTCCAGGTATTGGTTGCCTGATCCCATTCCCAAAGATGTTTGTCAAAACCTGTGGCGAGATAGCCTTTTGTTCCAATGGAAAATCCTACTGCATTCATTCGGGCAGCATCGGGCAGGCTGGCAATTTGAGTCCAGGTATCTGTGGCTTGATCCCATTCCCAAAAATCACTGTGAAATGCAAGATTTTCATCTCTGCCTGTGCCGATATAAGCTTTGGTGCCGATAGTGAAGCACATTGCTTCATACCTGAATCCACCAGCCATATCAGCTTTCTGGACCCATGAATTCTGTGCGTTTATAATCTGTGCGAAAGAAAGAATCAGTACTATCGTTTGTAAGTTTTTTATCATTGAATATTTTATTTTGATTTATTATTCTAAAATCATCTTCCCGATACTCAAGATTTCTTTATTCTCATCCATGACTTTATAGAAATACATGCCGCTTGAGAGTTGTTCTCGGTTAATCGTTATTTGTTTATTCGTCCCTACTGGTATGCTTCTGACTTCCTGTCCAAGGAGGTTGTAGATGAATAAGGAGGGGTTATTATAGGTGCCTTGAAGGGTGAGGGTTGTAGTGGTGGTGAAGGGATTGGGAATAAGAGAAATAGTATTCTCCTTATTATTAATTATTGAAACAGAGGTGGAATTAGAGTTACATGGTGAAATATAATTAGGTACCGAGAATGGAACTGGACCTACATTATTACATTCAGTAGAATAAAAAGGAGTGAAGATAGCAATGGGGAGCATATTGTTAAAATAGTAGTCGGGAATCTTTGCGTGAATGGAAGTAGTATCGGTAGTACACCAATAATTATTCTGCACATTTAAAATAGTTGAATTAGGGAATAATTGGAAATCATAAGAGACATTATTACAAAATGTATTACAAACAAACGAACCAGTTGAATAACCAGCATAATCAACAACCCCCAATGTGTCGTATTCAAATCTATTATTACTAAGAACGCAATTGGTTTCCCATAAAAATCCAAGTTGGTTATACATCAATTCACAATTTGCCATTGAAGTAATTCCACCAACGGCTATATGATTCGAATCAATAATACAATTATTTATGTTTACAGTTAATCCTTCAACTCCTCCTATACTATTATAATTTATGATTGAATTTGTAACTGTGGCTCCACCAGATGTACCAGCAATTCCTGATCTATTACATTCAATTAAGCAGTTTTGAATTGACGAATTGTGCATTTGATTAATGCCGTTGCTATCATTTACTATCACACAAAAAGTTAGCGTTGAGTTTGATAAATTATCCAAACCATTGAGAATATTATTACTAAATATGCAAGTATCAATAGAACAACTGAAGGCATTTATGCCTGTTTGATTTGAATTAAAAATGGAATTTTTTAAACTCAATGTGCCTGATTGTTGTGCTATTAGTGCTATATTGCCGTAATAAAAATTACAATAATTAAAAACTGAATTAGTTGATCCGTTCAAATTAATAGAATTCCAAAATCCTGGAATAGGAGAAACTGTATCCGCTGTAAATGTTACAGAATCAGTTTCAGTACCTATTGCATTTATAGTAGATTGTCTAATTTCTAAACCACATAGATGCTTAAATTTTACAGTAACTCCAGGTTGAATAGTAAGAGTTATTCCTGGAAAAACAACAACTGAATCTAGGATTATATAAGGACTTCCAATGGCTGTCCACGTGGTGTTTGAATAAATACCACCTGATACATTTGTCTGCCCCATTGCGCTCAACCCGATCATCATTACAATCATCACCAATTTCATTCCTGTCATATCAAATAGTTTTAAATTATTAAGCAGCAAAAGTAGAAAAGATTTAGATAAATAGATTTCTCCGATTCTTTTCTTAGTTTTGCCGCCGATGATTCAAAGGGAGTTAGAGACTTGCAAAATGTTGTAATGTTTCTTTCCAACAGCCTTCCAAAAATAAATTGTCCAGGGGTCGGGATTACAAATCCTAACCGGCGGAGTGGGAGGCTAAAAATTCTAAAGCTAAGAGAAAAGGTTCTTTAAAAGTCTGTAAGTGTTATTAAAATAGAGGGGTTTAGGCTTGATTTAGCTTGAAATCCTGAAAAACAAGTGGCTCCCCAAGGTTGAGGCGTCATTATCCAAGGATGGGGAATCATTCGCCAAGGCTTGGGAATCGCTATCCAAGGGTGGGGAATCGTTTGCCAAGGTTAGAAAATCATTCCCCAAAGTTGGGGAGTCGTTGCCCAAGGTTGGGGAGTCGTTGCCCAAGGTTGGGGAGTCATTCCCCAAGGCTGGGGAGCAGCTATCCAAGATTGGGGAATCGTTTACCAAGGCTGGAGAGTCGTTGTCCAAGGTTGGGGAATGACTTGTTTTTGTGGAATCGGACATCTTATATTAATAACATGAGCAGGAAAATCGGATGAAATAATAAATTAAATTTAAAAATAGTTCAATAACAAGAGTATGGAAAAGCGAAGAGAAATTACTAAAGCATGAGAAAAGCTAACAAGCTAAAGGTACACGATTCTGACGAGCATATCGCCGAGGAATTGAACACTGCAGGTCCGCTGCTGGCTGGTGATGGCAATGTTGATGTTGCCGCTTTGGGTGCGCTGGTGGTAAGTGCCGATGCTGCTTATGTAGCCTCGAGAACTGCCGACAATGCTGCCCAGGTTGCTGCTGAAACTGCTACGGACACCAAAAATTCCAAGAAATCACTTGGAATCACGGCGTACAATAATGCGGTGGATGAGGTAAACAAGGTCTATCCTAATGATCCCGACAAAGTTACTGCGTTGGGGTTGAATGCGTCCAAAGAAAGGACGAATAAAGGGAATTGCCCTAAGATTACCGGCGGAAAAGCAGAGCAGTGGATTCATGATGGTTTTGCGCAACTTTCGTGGGATTCTTTAGGCGTTCTGGCGGATTATTACACGCTCGAAGAAGCTACCGGAGATCCGGCAGTTGAAACGAACTGGTATGCAGCGAATCCTCCTGATTCCAAAGAAGCCAAGAAAGTAATCGTGAAGCCAAAGACTTTGAATGTGCCAACTAATTGGAGAGTTACAGGCCACAACACTGCCGGTGTTGGGGTAGCTCCATCCGATGCATTCGGAGGCGATCCGATTCATTAGTCGGACAAAAAAACAGAAAAAAGCTTAGCCCTTCGATTCACCATCGAAGGGCTTTCTGTTTGTTATCAGATAGGGAATATTTTCCAAACAAGCAGCAATAGGAACGCGTATGACGCAGAAAAATAGGTCTAATCTATTTTTCTGCGTCATACGCGTTCCTGTTTTCCCAAGAACTCTATTTTATGATCACCACTTTTCCTTTTTCAATGACGCTTTCATAAATAGCAGAGCCATCATTCGAAACTATTTCCCAGAAATAAATGCCATTGCTTAGTGGAAACGTGATGGTTTCTTCTCTTTTGGAATCCTTGAAACTTTTGGAATAAAGCAATCTTCCGAATGCATCATTTATTCGAAGATCGTAATTCGCAGTACCTGATTGACGAAGGATAAAAGTTCCATTATTGGGATTGGGGTATAGCAGGGGTATAGAATTTTGAGTTTCTATTTCATTGATTCCATTCCGAATTACTGTTACACAAACGGTATCTGAAACGCCTTTGCATCCATTGGAATCTGTTACCATCAATGAATAACATCCGATGAAAGGTGCATTATAAAAAAAGTTGGTGGCACCTGCAATGGCAGTATCATTCAGCAGCCATTGATTATTGACAGGGGAGCTTGAAACCAACAAACTTCCATTATGAATAATAGTCGGCACAATCGGAGTATCAACCACCACAATTGTAGCAGCAGAAGCATTGCTGCATCCGTTGGTATCTGTAATAGTCACCTGGAAATTGCCTGAAGTATCCGTATAAATCACTTGAGTGGAAGCTCCCGTATTCCAAAGATAGCTTGAACAATTGCTTGAGGATAAAGCGATGCTGTCTCCTAGACAAATAATTACAGAACCGCCAGGAGTGATGATGGGAATGGGCAAGGCATTGACTGTAAGGATTGTAATAATTGTACTGTCGCAGGCATGAATCGTAGTAAGATGACTAGTCTGGATGGTATCATGAAGGGCAGTATAATCAGAGCCATTTGGGAAGGTAAAGATGCTGCCATGACAGATGGATGCGGCAACATTTTGATTGTAAACCGGATGGACAGTGAGGGAGGTAATGATAGTACTGTCACAGAATTTTGTGGTCATCAAATGACTGGTTTGAATGGTATCCGAAATTGCCGTAATCGAAGTGCTGTCAGGGAACGTATAGACATGCCCATAGCAGATGGAAGTTGCGATATTTTGTGAATAAACCGGATTAACAGTGAGCACCGTGACGATGGTACTGTCACAGGTATTTGTCGCAATCAAATGACTTGAATGAATCATTGAAACCGTGCCAATAGTGCTATCTGCGAATAGGAAAGTATCTCCCTGGCAAATGCTTATTGTATCATGAAAAGAAGTTTGAATAAAGTCAATGGTTATTGTTGAAGATGCCGTGCATCCGCCTGTTCCAGGTATGATCACAGAATAAACTCCTGAAGAATTTACAGTTATACTTTGATTGGTGCTGCCGGTATTCCAATGGAAGGAAGCAGCAGTATCTGATGTCAGAGTAACAGGATTCCCCTGGCAGAAAATGGTTGTCGAGGGGGTAATGACGGGAGGAGTAACATAGCACATCTTTAATTTCGCAATAAACACATCATCAAATCCTGCATAAGCATTGACAAGATTGGTAACGCCAAATAGAATGGAGTCACTTTCAAATAAACCCGTCAAATAAAGATTTCCGAATGCATCTGCGGTAATGCAAGATGCAAAATCATAATTTGTTCCTCCTGCGCTAATTGCCCAAAGAGGATTTCCATTCGGATCAATTTTAACAACAAAAATATCTGCCGAATCAGTGCTGTTTTGAGATGTATTCGTTAAAACAATATTGCCAAAGGATATTGAATCACTATCGAAAAATCCTGTGACATAACTATTGCCCGCGGTGTCAGTAATTATTGACCAGGGTTCATCATCTTTAAGCCCACCGGATGATAAAGCCCAGATTGCATTACCATCAGCATCATATTTGGCAATGAAAATATCAGGATAAATTGTAGTGCCTGATTTTATTAAAGTATCAGGTCCGAGCACTACCGTATCACTGCCAAATTCTCCCGCTACATAAATATAGCCATGTGCATCACTTGAAATGGATTGTATTCCTGCACTGCGTGTTCCACCTGCATTTCTCGCCCATATCAAATTACCATTTTCATCATATTTGGTAATAAATAGATTAAAAATACCTTCATTAATCAATGTATCTCCATCGAAGATGAGAGAGGTAGATTGAAACGATCCGGCATCATAAATATATCCTGCAATATCTATCGTAACCGCAATTGTTTGGTCAAATTCACCTGTACCTGTTGCGGTTTTTGCCCACAACACGTTTCCGCTTGAATCATATTTTACAAGAAAGGGACTGTAAGCCCCGGTATTTGGAAGAACAATGGTATCAAAAGTGATATTGGGATAAGAAAAACTTCCCCCGACATAAATATTTCCAAAAGCGTCAGTTACGGCAGAAGAGGGACCATCTATATTTGCACCTCCTGCCCCCTTCGCCCAGAGCACATTACCATTAACATCAAATTTGGCAATAAAAACATCAGAACCTCCGGCATTCGTTAACGTATAGGCACCAAACGTGATGCTATAGTTTTCATATTCCCCCACCATGTATAGATTTCCAGTAATATCAAATGTCAGAAATCGTGCACCATCATTACCATCTGTTCCAAAACTTTTTGCCCAAACGACATTTCCCAATGTATCATATTTGACCAGGAAAATATCTGTATTTCCCTGGCTGGGCAATGAAAAGGAACCAAAAGTAATAGTGTAATGAAAAGAACCTGCAACATAGATATTTCCTGAAACATCTGTTGCAATCGCATTTCCCACATCGGAGTTGGTATCACCTGCCCTCGCTGCCCAAACCCATTCAGGAACTTGAGCTTTCGTAGTCGAATAAAATAATGTGAACTGAATAATCAATCCGAATATCGGGAGAAGGTAATTTTTTTTCATGCTAAAATTTAATATTTTACAATTGTACTTTACACATAGACATCACATACCAAGAATTTCAAACGTGCAATTCACTTCCACCATTCTGTTTTTAATCTCATTTCAAGCGACAAAACTATATAAATAATAGCAAATGAGATTATCTATAGGGTTTTTGTGTTCCGTGATTCACCCTATTAATAAAGCCACAGGAGACATTAACCTCCTCTTAATTGATAATCCAAGGAGGTCAATTGATATTAGAAGAAGGTTAATTTATATTATAAGGAGGTTAATTGATAATGCGAGGAGGTTAATTGATATTATAAGGAGGCTAATTGATAATGTGAGAAGGTTAATTGATAATGTGAGAAGGTTAATTGATAATGTGTGAAGGTTAATTGATATTGGGAGGGGAATAATCTCTATTGGGAACTTTTAACATCAAATGGGCAAAGTTTTTCTGGAATAAAACAAGGGATGGGATTTGGAAGCGGGTTGTTATTTGGAATATTTGGAAGTTTTTGAAAGGATGAAAAAAAGAATGACAATCCTAAAGGGTATTGCCCGCTTCCTCCTCCACAATATCCTTTTCAATCCTCAAATTACTTATGATAAATTCAGCACGTTCGGGAGTATTCTTCCCCATGTAATAACTCAACAATTGCTGGATAGCAACTTCCTTCAAGAGCACCGGTTCGAGGCGAATATGTTTCCCAATAAAGGCTCCGAATTCATCAGGTGAAATCTCTCCCAAGCCTTTGAAACGGGTAATCTCTGGCTTCGAGCCTAATTTATTTACCGCAATTTGCTTCTCGGTTTCGCTGTAGCAATAGATGGTTTCTTTCTTATTCCTTACCCTGAATAACGGCGTTTGAAGAATATAAAGATGCCCGTTCTTCACCAAATCAGGGAAGAAATGCAAGAAGAAAGTTATCAGCAAAAGACGGATATGCATACCATCCACATCGGCATCGGTAGCCAATACAATGCGGCTATAGCGCAAGTTCTCCAAGTCATCTTCAATATCTAATGCCGATTGAAGAAGATTAAATTCTTCATTCTCATAAACCACTTTCTTGGTCATTCCATAGCAATTCAAAGGCTTCCCTTTCAAACTGAATACCGCCTGTGTATTGACATCTCTCGCCTTGGTAATAGATCCGCTCGCAGAATCTCCTTCAGTAATAAAGAGAGTAGATTCCAAACGAAACTCATGTTTAGAATTCAGATGCACTCTGCAATCGCGAAGTTTCTTATTGTGAAGATTAGCCTTCTTAGCACGTTCATTTGCGAGCTTCTTAATACCAGCAATTTCTTTACGCTCCCGTTCCGATTGAAGAATTTTCTTCAGCCATCTATCAGCGGTTTCAGGGTTCTTATGAAGATATTTATCCAATTCATTCTTCACAAAATCCACAATCCAAGTCCTCAAAACAGGACCTTCCGGGGATACCATTGATGACCCCAATTTAGTCTTCGTCTGCGATTCAAAAACAGGCTCCTGAACCCGCACACTTATCGCAGCCACAACCGAAGTCCGAATATCACTCGCATCAAAATCTTTCTTATAAAATTCCCGTGCCGCCTTCACGATACCTTCTCTGAAAGCCGCCTGATGCGTGCCTCCCTGCGTGGTATGCTGCCCGTTCACGAAAGAAAAATATTCCTCCCCATACTGATTAGTATACGTGATGGCAACCTCAATATCATTCCCCTTCAAATGAATGATCGGATACAACGCCTCATCATTCAAATTCTTATTCAACAAATCCAACAAACCATTCTGCGAAAAGTATTTCGTCCCATTAAAATGAATGTTCAAACCGATGTTCAGATAAGCATAATTCCAAATCATCTCCTCGATATATTCATTCTTAAAATCATACCCTCCAAAGATCTCCTCATCAGGCAAAAAAGTAATGTCCGTCCCGTTCCTTTCCTTGCTCGCAGCCTCCCGATGATCCTTCAAAATCACACCCTTCTGAAACTCCACCAACTTCGTCCTCCCATCCCTGTTAGACTGCACCTTGAAGTAAGAAGAAAGCGCATTCACAGCCTTACTCCCGACCCCATTCAAGCCCACAGATTTCTGAAAAGCCTGCGAATCATACTTGCCACCAGTATTGATTTTCGAAACACAATCCACCACCTTTCCCAGCGGAATCCCACGACCAAAATCCCTCACCTCCACCATCTTATCCTTCACCGAAATCTCGATACTTTTCCCATACCCCATCACATACTCATCAATACAATTATCCACGATCTCCTTGAGCAGCACATAGATCCCATCATCCTGCGCCGACCCATCGCCCAGCTTCCCGATATACATCCCCGGACGCAGCCGGATATGCTGCTTCCAGTCAAGGGATTTTATGCTATCATCATTATAAATTGCTTCAGCCATATTCTATATTATTTGTGGCTGCAAAGATACTAATCCTATTAGTTTTATTGAAACGATTTTAGAAAGAATTAGAATGAATATTCATAGCTGCTATATATCTTTTAGAGAATTCCATTAGAGTTGAATCAGGGGAATAGGCGAAGAGGTGTGGTGAATTTATCGAAGGTCTTTTGATTTTACCATAAAGCAGCCCCATTTTTTTTCTATTTTTGCAGCCACAAAATTAAATTCCAAATTAAATAATGAATATTTTAGTAACAGGTGGAATGGGGTATATTGGCTCGCATACTGTTGTAGAACTGATGAATGCCGGACACACCGTTGCTATTCTTGATGATCTGTCTAATTCAAAAGCTGAAGTGTTGGATGCTATTATTAAGATTAACGGCAAACGACCATATTTCGAAAAATTGAACATACGCAATCAAAATAAATTGTTCGCTTTTATTGAAGATAAAAAGTTTGATGCCATTATTCATTTTGCAGCTTCTATTTTGGTAGATGAATCAGTAGAAAAACCCTTGGATTATTATTATAATAATCTGGTAAGCCTCATTAATGTTTTACAAATATCAAGAAAATTAGGGATAACAAATTTTGTTTTTTCTTCCTCTTGTTCGGTCTATGGTGAACCGGATGTTTTGCCTGTAACAGAAAATTCTCCTATCAAGAAAGCTGAGAGCCCTTATGCAAATACCAAGCAAATCGGTGAACAGATGATTCTGGATGCTGTAAATTCTTTTCCACATCAGGTACCAGTAGAAGGAAAGGAATTAAAAAAACAACTCAATGCGATCTCATTAAGATATTTTAATCCGATAGGTGCACATGAATCTGCCCTTATCGGTGAAGAGCCTCATGGTAAACCAAGTCATCTGATATCGGTTATAACAAGAACAGTTTTCAGTAAAGAAGGTTTCGTCAAGGTTTTTGGGAATGATTATAACACCCCTGATGGTACTTGTATACGCGATTTTATTCATGTTACTGATGTCGCCAAAGCACATGTCAAAGCTGTCGAAAGATTGTTGAATAAGATGAACAAAAATCATTTCGAGGTTTTTAATATAGGTACCGGCAAAGGGCAATCTGTCCTGGAAGCTATTCAGACTTTTGAGAAAGTTACCGGTACTAAATGTCCTTATGAAATCGTTCCGAGACGAGCAGGTGATATAGAGAAAGTTTATGCAGATACAAGTTTGGCTAATGAAGAATTAGGTTGGAAGGCAGAAAAGAGTTTTGATGAAGCAATCTTATCGGCTTGGAACTGGGAACTTCAATTAGGAAAAGGAATTAGAAATTATTAATTATGGAGTATAAAAAGAAAATATTAATTACCGGAGGAGCGGGTTTCATCGGGTCTCATGTTGTGAAAAGATTCGTTAAGAACTATCCCGAATATCAAATCTTTAATCTTGACAAACTGACTTATGCAGGTAATCTTGAAAACCTTCGTGAGATAGAAAATGAATCGAATTATACCTTCCTCAAAGGCGATATTGTGGAAACTGAATTCATCAATAAAATCTTTGAACACCATCAATTTAATGGAGTCATTCATCTTGCTGCAGAGTCCCATGTCGACAGGTCTATTGCTAATCCTTTGGAATTTATTATTACGAATATAGTTGGCACTACTACCCTGCTCAATGCCGCAAAGAATACCTGGAAAGATAATTCCAACGATAATCTCTTTTATCATATTTCAACAGATGAAGTTTACGGTTCTTTGGGTAAGGAGGGATTCTTTACAGAAGAGACTGCTTATGATCCAAGAAGTCCATATTCAGCCTCTAAGGCAAGTTCGGATCATTTGGTGAGAGCTTATTTTCATACTTACAAATTACCTGTTGTTATCTCAAATTGTTCTAATAATTATGGCTCCTATCATTTCCCGGAGAAGTTGATTCCATTGACGATTAATAACATTAAGAACAATAAGCCTATCCCCGTTTATGGCAAGGGTGAGAATGTGAGGGATTGGTTATTTGTAGAAGATCATGCAAGAGCTATTGATGTTATTTTTCATAAGGGTAGGATAGGGGAAACCTATAATATTGGGGGTAATAATGAATGGACAAATATTGATTTAGTCAATCTTCTTTGCAAAATAATGGATGTAAAATTGTACCGTGAGGCAGGTACTTCAGCTAAGTTAATCACTTTCGTAAAAGACCGTGCAGGACATGATTTGCGATATGCCATTGATTCTTCCAAACTTCAAAATGAATTAGGATGGAAACCATCTTTGCAATTTGAAGAAGGTTTGGAAAAGACCGTGGATTGGTATCTTGCCAATGAAGAATGGTTGAATCATGTAACTTCCGGAGCCTATCAAAACTATTATGAAACACAATATCACAAGAGATAAATATTTATTAAATCGTTAATCATTAATCCAAAAACGTAAATGTATAATACTCCCTTCCACACCAAAGATTTATGTAATTATTCCTTTCTTGTCACTGGAGGATCGGGATTTATTGGTTCCAATCTTGTTGAGTATTTATTGAAATATAAAGCAAAGAAAGTTAGGGTTCTTGATGACTTATCTAATGGACATTACAAAAACCTGTTTCCTTTTAAAAACAATCTCTCTTTTGAATTTATTAAAGACACAATTGCCAACCCTGACGTTTGCATGAATGCATGCAAGGGTATGGATTATGTCTTTCATGAAGCTGCATTAGGCTCTGTGCCAAGGTCTTTGAAAACTCCTTTAAAAACACATGAAGCTAATGCTACAGGCTTCCTTAATATGCTTGATGCGGCAAGGAATAATAACATCAAACGATTTGTCTATGCCAGCTCCTCTTCAGTTTATGGAGATGATCAAAATATGCCTAAGATTGAAACAAAAATCGGTAATCCTTTGTCGCCTTATGCCGTTTCAAAATATACCAACGAACTCTATGCAAAAGTCTTTGCCATGAACTACGGAATGGAGATTATCGGTTTGCGATATTTCAATGTCTTTGGTCCCAATCAAAGCCCTGAAGGTGCCTATGCTGCGGTCATTCCATTGTTCATGGACGCGTTATTAAACAATAATTCACCGTATATCAATGGTGATGGCACACAGACTCGCGACTTCACTTTTGTTGAGAATGCTGTGCAGGCAAATATCAAAGCCATTTTCACAGAACATCCTGAAGCCTTGAGTAAAGTTTATAACGTTGCAGTTGGGGACACAACTTCCATTAATGATGTCTTTCATGAATTAAAACGATTGACTCGAAGCACTTCAAAAGCCTTATACAGAGAGGAAAGAAAGGGTGACATCAGAGATTCATTAGCAGATATTTCTGCTGCAAAAACATACTTAGGATATAATCCTCAAATCAAGATTAATGAAGGATTAAAAATAACCTTAGACTGGTTCAAAAATGTTAATCATAAATCAAAATGAGTTTCCTTTCCAAAATATTCTCAAAACCAGAGCCGCCTCAAGCAGCGATAGATTATTCGTCAGTCATCACGGATATGCACTCTCATATTATTCCTGGCATTGATGATGGTGCGCAAACCATTGAGGATTCTATGATTATCGTAAAGGGTCTTTATAATTTAGGTTTCAGAAAACTGATTACCACGCCTCACATAATGAGTGATTATTATAAAAACACCCCGGAAAATATTAATGCGGGACTGGAAAAGGTGAGAGAAGCCATTGCAAAGGATGGGTTGGATATTACAATTAATGCGGCTGCCGAATATTATCTTGATGAGCAATTCATTCAGAAATTAAACAGTCCTGATGTGCTGACTTTTGGCAATGGTTATCTGCTATTCGAGACCTCATATATCAACCGTCCTGAAAATCTTTACTCAAGTATATTTGCCATTCAATCCAAAGGTTTGAAGCCTGTCTTGGCTCATCCCGAGAGATATCCATTCTTCTACGAAGACTTCGATGAATACAAAAAACTTCATGACCGGGGAGTGCTTTTGCAATTAAATACCAACTCCCTTACCGGATATTATTCCCC
>JABDAW010000015.1:0-23432 GCA_013288905.1 Bacteroidota bacterium
CTGCCAAAAGTTAAGGTGTCCGAACTGGAGCCTGTTGTATCTACATACCAACCCACTGAATCAGTAGAAGTGGCTGTCCATCCTGGTGGTAGGGGATGATCAAACGTAGAATCAAAGTTCTGATAGTATAGAATGGTATGTATTTGCGCCTTTGCAGAATCACAAAACAAGAAATTTAAAACAATCATTAACCCGATTGCGAAGGTGTTCACTAATGTTAATTTTTTGTGCATTTTGTTCATTTTATTATTATATATATTATTTATTTTTTATCGCCGCAAAGAACACCTCCTAATTTAACCATAATGTTACTTTGTTGTTAAGAATTTGCAAAGAGTAAAAGAGTTTTATCTCAAATTCTTAAGCTATACCATAACTTTAAGATACTATCCAGCAAACTTCACGTGTTGTCTTAACCCTATCATGCCATGTCCAAACATAATAACTTGTTGCTTCAATACGATTACTCGTTGTCTTTAAACGATCATGTGATGTCCTAACTCAATCACACGCTATAACGACAAAATCACGTGATTTTCGGAGAGTTTTGATAGCGATTGTAGGCGAATCCCATACGATTGAAACAGTTTCGCTAACGATTGTAGGCGAATCCCACACGATTGAAACCGTTTCACTAACGATTGGAAGAGTTTCTCACACGATAGGAGGAGTTTTGCTAGTGATTTTGTGGTTATACCACGTGATTGGCATTTAGCCTGCATTTTCAACCTAAAATGGCTTCCAAAGGATAGGAATCTTTAACATAATTTCTTCAAAGCCCCTTTGTAAAGAAACTATTAACTCAATATTAAGTTTCCATTCTCCTGATAATCTCTGGGAATTTATGTATTATTTTTGCGCCATGAAGAAAAATATATTTATCGTTGCAGTAGTTTGCATGGCTGCTTTATTCCAAATAAAATCAGCAAAGGCTCAAAGCCTCCAAACAGATGTTGTGAAAATAATGGCATATAATGTCGGAGATTACGGTGCCAGCACAAATGGTTGTCCTGAATTAGCTCTTTCCATCAAAAATCCATATATCAGAACAGTTCTGAAATATGCCAGTCCTGATATTCTTGCCTGCGAAAAAATGAAAGATAATACTGCGAATGTTACTACCAATTTCATTAATAATGTTCTTGATTCGGTTTGTAATGGATGTTATGGGTATTCGACCTATACCAATGTTCATAATGCCAGCCGAGTCAATATGCTTTATTATAATACCAATAAGTTTGGCTTTGTGAATACTACCACCATCTATTCTGCCGATCCGAATATCAGTGATATCAATCTTCATAAATTGTATTACAAAAGCATGGATTTAGCTACGACTCATGACTCCATTTTTCTATGTTTTGTCGTGGTACATCTTGTTTCCGGCTCTGACAGTTCTGCTAGCAGAGGTGTTCAAATGACTGGGGTAATGTCCTGGCTTAATGCCCATGTTACCAGCCCAGAAAACCTTTTTATTATGGGCGATTTCAATACAGTTTCATCTAGTGAACCCTGTTATCAAGCTGCAATAGCATCTACTGATACCAACACTTTGTTTTTTGACCCTCCAAATCAATTAGGGCAATGGACTTCTTTTCCCGCTACATTTGCCAATTATCTTACTCAAAGTACTCGAACAACAGACCCAGGAGATTGCCTCGCAACAGGAGGAATCTTTAATCGCTTTGACCATATTCTTTGTAATGGAACAGTCAAAAATGGCTATAATTCTGTAAAATATATTCCAGGGAGCTATACAGTCATTGGGCAGGACGGACAACATACAGGTCATGCTCTTATTGATGCTCCAGCAAATACTTCAGTTCCTGGATATGTGGATACTGCATTATATTATACAAGCGAGCATCTTCCTGTTAGTCTTAATGTGGGAATTACTTATACCGTTTATGCCGGTATCGAAGAAATCTCTCAAGCCCGCGATCTTGATATTAAATATAATAACATTGCAACAACGACAGTAAATATCTTTCCTGTCAGATCAAGCATTCCAGACTTCCTGACTAACTGTGAAGTTGCTGTTTATGACCTGCAAGGAAGGATGATTTCTAATCATACTGTTAATCTTAATCAAAGAAATACCATTGATGTTTCTTCTCTTGCTCAGGGAATGTATTTGCTAAGAATTATGAAGAATGGAACTCCATTTTATAATGGAAAACTCGTGAAGGAATAGACCTAATCAAGAAATAATTTCCATTCCCACACCTGTAGGATTGGTTCTTTCAATAGGAAAGATTTAAGAATATCGGATATTAAATCATTGTTTAATCTACAAATGATGATTTAATAATAACAAGGATTTCCGATAGGGATTTACAGGGTTGCGTTTATTTTTCTTGAATTTTATAAAATCAGAAAGGTTTTTCAAAATTGGAAAATCTGAAAAAAAGCGTTTTTGTTTTTCGAAACTTGCAAAATAGGTATGAAAGAATTCCTTTTTTATTAATATTCATTTCTTCCATTTAGAATATTTTTGCACCCTATTCGTCTTACCCTTTAGATGAATAATTCGATGACAATAAATGATGTGATGAAAGCCGAAAGAAATGCTTCTGTAAAAGAGATTTTTCTGCAAGAACAGAAAAGGCTTTCTAATTTTATAAGAAATAAAGTGGCGAGTGCCGAGGATGCAGAAGATATTTTGCAGGAAACTTTCTACCAGCTTACTGAGAATTTCAGCGTCCTCGAACCTATCGAGAAAGTGGCTGCATGGCTCTTCAAAGTTGCCTCCAACAAGATAACGGATCTTTATCGAAAGAAGAAGACTGAATCACTGGAATCCATTGCCGCTGTTACTTCTCGAGGTAATGATGATGGAGATGAAACGGATGCTGAAGAATTGTTTCTGATGCCTTATATTTTGGAAGAAGACAGCTATACTCGTGGGGTAATTATGGAGGCTATTAAGGAGGCTTTGGAAGAATTACCTAAGGAACAACGAGAGGTCTTTGTGATGTATGAAATAGAAGACAAAAGTTTCAAGGAAATCGCTGCCATCACTGGGGAATCGGTCAATACCTTGATCTCCAGAAAGCGGTATGCCACGACTTATCTCAGAGAAAGGTTGAGAGATTTATATGAAGAAATAATAAACTAATTAAATAATAAATAAAATGAAAAAATGGATGTTAATTAAAGCAGGTAAATTTATCTTATTTGCTGCTGCTGCCGGAATAGTTTTCGGAAATGTAGTTGTGTGGTTGTGGAATGCGCTGATACCAGAAATCTTTCATGCGAATACCATCAACTTTTGGCAAGGAATCGGGCTATTGGTATTAGCAAGATTGTTATTCGGAGGCTTTGGTCACCGATGGGGCGGACATCGCTGGAAGGGCGGTAGCTGGAAGCAAAGATTGGAGGAAAAAGTAGTCAACATGACACCCGAAGAACGCGAAGAGTATCTGTCAAAATGGAAACGTCATTGCGGATATAAATGGGAGCATGATAATAAGAAAGAAGAGCCTGCAAATTAATGCGAATTTCTACTGATTTTTTCTGAAGTTAATCAGAGTCCTTTTAGAAGACGAAGAGAGAGCCATAGTATTCACAAATTAAAGTTTCAATTTGTGAATGGTGTGGCTCTTTAGTTATGAAGAATGTTACAGGATTTTACCATTATTAGCTAACTTTGCGCCCTAAATAAATAAGCATGTTAGCATTTATCCTTGGTTTTCTGATTCCCAGCGGCGGCGAAGTAGTTTTAATTGTCGTTGTTATTTTAATCCTCTTTGGTCCTAAGCAATTGCCCGAAATAGCAAGGATGGCAGGCAAAGCAATCCGTGAATTCAGGGGTGCAATGGATGGTGTAAAACAGGAAATCACGGAATCTATGAATGACATCACTCCTCCTGTCAAGAAACCCGAAGAGATTATAAAAGATGAGATTAACGATCTCAAGAAAGAGGATGCCCCTAAGAAAGAAAGCTGAGCATTTTACTTCTTTTCACAGGCTTTTTTAAGGTTCTCTAAACCCCTTTCAAAATCTCCTCCTATTAATTTATCATAATACTTACCGAAGATTCTCGCAATAGGATTTAATCCATTGGAACCCTCCTCTTGCCAGGTAACTTTCACCCCATTAATTGTATCCTTGAATAGAAATGCTCCGGTAGTCTTGAAATCCTGATCCCCTAACGACTCTTCATACTCGATCACCTTTCCCAATTCACTTTTTGTAATCTTTAAACTACCCTTTCCTAACTTCTTACCGTCCCATTTCTGGGAAGCGCCAACGCCCTCCGAAGGATCATTATAAGTAATGACAAAAGTAGTATCAGCATCCTTGTTAAATGGTATCCATTGATTCCATTGCTTAAGGTTATTGATATTATGAAACACGCTATCCATAGGGGAAGTGATCACTATGGATCGTTCCACATGATATACCGACGGAAGGAATAATGATAGAATAAATATCGCTGCAAAAGCAATTGCAACAATGGTGAGAATCCTCTTTAATATCTTCATAAATCTTAAAATCTTATTGATGCAATACTATGAATTCTTTGGGTAAGTATTTTAATCGATATATTCTGATGTATAATATATCTTTGCTCCATGATTCGATACATAATCCGTCGTCTGTTACTGTTTATTCCGACTCTGATTGTCATTAGTTTGCTGGCATTTATCATCAGTGTGAATGCTCCCGGCGACCCTTTGGATATTGTTTTGAATTCCTCATCAAATAATTCAGAAGCAGGCATTTCATTAAGCTCCAATCAGTTGATTCTAAAGGATTACTGGAGAAAGAAACTCGGATTAGACCTGCCCTTATTCTACTTGGGAATAAAAAGTTTCGCTGAACCTGATACCATTTATAAAGTCTTCGATAAAGAAGAAAGATATGCTCTCGAACGCCTAATTAATATGTATGGTAACTGGGATGATATTCAAAAGTATTACCTATCGATTAATACGTTATTATACCAACTGAATACCTTGAATACCGATAGCATTAACTTCAAGACAGACCTCACAAATGCAAGATATGCGGTTAGTTCATTAAAGACTTCTTATGATGATATTATCATTTTGAATAGTATTGAAAAGATCAATCAATTTGTTCACTCTTATCCTCAATTGTTGGCTTCCATAATACCCCAATTTGAGGATTTAAAGAGTAACTATTCATCCATTAAAACCAATTCCACCAAATGGAAGAACTTTATGCCTTCTATTGCCTTTCATGGGTTACATAACCAGTATCATAAATGGTTGTTCGGTGATGAAAGCACCAACTCAAAAGGACTGATACGCGGAGACTTTGGTACATCATACATCACCAAGCAACCAGTTTCAGAAATCATTTACAAAAGATTAGGATGGACTTTCTTCTTCTCCTTTACTTCTATTGTTCTTGCCTATTTAATCAGCATACCTATTGGCATCAAAGCCGCAGCACACAAAGGAAAGCTCTTCGATAGAATCTCTTCGGTATTATTATTCATGCTTTTCTCAATGCCAATCTTTTGGATGGCTACTTTGTTGTTAATGACATTTGCAAATCCAGATGTCTTCAAGATATTCAAAGCATCAGGGGTAAGACCTTTGGAGGGATTCTCTTCAAACATGAGTTTATGGGACAAAATCACCATTAGCATACCCTATTTAGTCCTCCCAACCATCTGTTATACTTATAGTTCATTAGCATTCATTGCCAGAAGCATGAGAGTATCAATGGTAGAAACTTTATCTTTGGATTTTATCAGAACAGCCCATGCGAAAGGGCTTTCGGAATACTTTGTTATTTACAAACATGCTTTAAGGAATTCTTTATTCCCCATAATAAACTTGTTTGCGACCTTATTTCCTGCAATAATTAGCGGATCAATTATCCTTGAATCTATCTTTTCCATTCCTGGAATGGGAACAGAAACCATTGCTGCGATTGAAGCGAAGAATTATCCTATGATAGTCGCAATATTCACATTGACGGGCATTCTGACCCTTACAGGTTTCCTTATTTCTGATTTGTTATTCAAATTAACTGATTCAAGAATTGATTTAGAAAAATGAAAAGCCCGGAAACATTAATCATAGATTCAATAGGAAATAACAAGTCTTTCAGATGGAGAGATTTTAAGAGGAATAAGCCTGCCTATATCTCGATTTATATTCTCGCAATTCTACTTTTCATTGCAATACTTGCACCGTTAATTTCCAACCAGCAACCTTTGTATTTTAAATATAAAGGACATCATTTCTTCCCAGCCTTTTCTTTACAAAACACCTATCAAATTATTGATGTGAAAGACGGAACATCAGAAACTCTCCAGTTAGACGTTACTGATTGGAAGCATATACATTGCGAACATATCCTCTTCTCGCCAATCCCCTATTCGCCTGGGTTTAAGGACTATGAAAACTCAAATTATGTTTCACCATTTGACAAACAAGAATTCATTGACTCAGATAACAAGACCATTTCCATGCCAGTTAGATTCAGGCATTGGCTGGGAACAAACAAAACCGGCGAGGATGTTCTTGCAGGCATCATTTATGGCACAAGAATATCTTTATTCATTGGCATCTTTTCTATGATGATTGCTTCTATCATCGGGTTGTTTCTCGGAAGTATTGCAGGTTACTTTGGAAACAATGCTTTGAAGACTACAAGAGGAGGCTTCTGGACTATTATCATCGGAATCTTCTTTGCTTTTTATTATGCCGTTCTATTAAGAATCTTCGCTCTTGAAGACTCCCTTGCTATGTCATCACTATCCTTCTGTTTACAAGTCTTTCAGAGCATTCTAATTTTCATATTTGTATTGATTATCTTCAACTATTTAGGCAAATTAATCGGCATATTATTCTTCTTAAACAAAACCTTCCACATACCCATTGATACCTTTGTCACCAAGACAATTGAGATTCTTATTTCCTTACCGAGCATCTTATTGATCATCACTATTGCAGCCATTAGCAAGCGATCTATAACGAATGTCGCCATTATCATCGGCTTAACATCCTGGACATTTATAGCAAGACAGGTAAGGTCAGAAATATTAAAGATAAGAGAACTTGAATACATAGCAGCCGCCAAATCAATGGGCTTTTCATCCTTCAGAATCCTCTTTCTTCATGCCTTACCCAATGCTATAGCTCCAGCATTGGTAACAATAGCATTCGGAATAGCAGCAGCAATCATTGCGGAGTCTTCCTTGTCATTCCTAAACATCGGAGTACCTTTGGATTCGGTCAGTTGGGGACGATTGCTTGCCGAAGGACGTGAGCAATTCAGTGCTTGGTGGCTCGTCATTTTCCCTGGCTTATGCATATTTGTAACTGTAACCATTTTCAATCTTGTAGGTGAAGGGATTCAAGATGCATTCAATTTCAGAAAAGCTTGAAATTCAAGAAAAAGTTTTTTTGTTTTGAATTATTATTTTTGCCACCTTCTACAAAAATAATTCACTATTCTGTATGAGTAAAAAACAAATAAGCAGCAAACCTAAAGCAGTCGAAATCCCTTCTGATCCCAATGCTTTGAAGAAAATAAAAATTTCTATGTGGATGATTATCGGGGCATTTGCTTTTATTATTTATGGCAATTCCATTTTTAATAATTATGCCTTGGATGATATGGTCGTCATCGTCAATAACGACTATACTCATGAAGGAATCAAGGGGATTAAAAATATTATGACCAATGATATGTTCACAGGATATGTCAATACCAAAGGCACAAAACTTGCCGGCGGGAGATACCGTCCTTTGTCGTTGGTAACCTTTGCTATCGAATATGAATTCATAGGACAAAGCCCGCACTTCAGTCATTTTATCAATGTTCTTCTGTTTGCTTTTTGTGGAATAGGAATCTTTATATTTACCTCTAAAATACTAAGTAATTCGCGGTTCAGAAGCATCGGGGATTCTATCATTCCATTCCTCACAGCGATGCTATTCATTGCGCATCCCATCCATACGGAAGTGGTGGCAAACATCAAGAGCCGCGATGAGATTCTGTCATTGTTGTTTTCGATATTCTCTATGATTTATTTTCTAAAATACCTTGATGTCGGAAGAAAAATTAAAGATTTATCAATAGGAATTCTACTGTTCTTCCTGGGATTATTATCAAAGGAAAATTCAATAACCTTCCTAATGATAATTCCGCTTACCCTGTTCTTTTTCAGGAAACCGGAATCGAAAGATTATGGAATGATCATGATTCCAATTGTCTTATTCAGCCTGATATTTATTTTTATGCGCAGCAAATTTGCATCTGCCGGGCTGAATACCGAAGTCCCGAATATCCTTAACAATCCCCTTGTGGGAGCAAGTGTCATGCAGAAGATGGCAACGATTACCTATACTCTCGGGGCTTATATATTACTTCTTTTGTTCCCATACTATCTTTCTTGCGATTATGATTACAATCAAATTCCGATCAAATCATTCACCGATGTCGGAGTGATTTTATCATTAGCCATCATCATTTTCCTTGCCGTCCTCGCTATCAGGCAATTTAAAAAGCGAACTATAATTTCTTATTCTATTTTCTTTTTTGCAATAACTTTTATTCTGGTTTCAAATATTTTATTCCCCATCGGTACGACAATGGCGGAGCGATTTGTGTTCATTCCTTCTTTTGGATTTTGTTTTGTAATGGCTTATTTTTTTGCCAAAACTATTAATAAATCTTCTTCTTTCGCTAAGAATATTTCTTCGCCTGTAAATGTAATTCTCAAGAACAAAACGACACTGTTTCTCCTTAGTATTTTATTATTTTTATACAGTGCCCGATGTATTGCCCGGAATGCGGATTGGAAGGATAACCTAAGCCTGTTTTCTGCAGATGTGATCACTACCCCAAACAGCGCGAACCTCAATAAGGACTTGGGCAGCACGCTCGTTGATTTGGTGAAGGAATCGCCCAATAAAAAAAATCAAACAGATACTTTTAATATTGCAAAACCTTATCTGAAACGGGCTATAGAAATCTATCCCCTATACTTCGATGCCTTCCCGCTTTTGGGAGTTATTTATTACATAGAAAACAATTTTGATTCCGCATATTACTATCAAAAGCAGGGCTTGGAATTCTCGCCTGACAATGCTGAATTGAATTTTAATTTCGGCAAAACTCTTGATAAATTAAAGCGATATGATGAGGCGATAAAAGTTCTGGATCACGCCGTGGCATTGGATCCTAAGAACGAAGGGGCATATTTTAATCTTGCTTTATCCTATACCAATAAAGGAGATATTGAGAAGGGATTGTTTTACTTTTTAAAAGTTACCGATTTGAATCCGAAGCGAGCAGAGGCTTATTATTATGAAGGTCAAATCTACAATGCAAAAAAGGATACCGTGAAGGCAAAAGAATTTTTGGATAAGGCAGCCCAATTGGGGTATGGGCAAAGGAAATAGTTCAGGATTTTTTTAATTTTTCAAAAAAATAACGACAATTAGTTCCGAATAAATACCGGTCATTGACAGACCATTGCCAATCATTCTCGGGGCAACATTAATTACGTCTTGTTAAATGTCAATTATGATTAGGGAAATGCCAATTATGGTCGGTGCTTTTATAAATTATTGCCCGGGAAATGCCAATTACGTTCGGGGAAATGCCAATTACGTTCGGGGAAATGACAATTATGCTCGGGGAAATGACAATTACTGCTCACTATCTATGGATAATATGAAAATAAATACCCGCTCATTATCAACAGTATAGCTACCATTTCAGGATAAACGGAGGAATATATGCTTAATTCCTTAGCTGGTCTCCCAGATTTTTAGTTGATTTACGTCCTATATAATTATTGAATAAAAAATAAAATGACTGTCGGTTTGTATAAACCAAATTTTGTCTTGTCATTCAATGACAAGCCGCAACTTGGTTTATATAACCCGACAGTCATTTATATTTTATCATTTGTTTAACTATTTATATTGTCTGCCTTATCAAAAGAATGGTTTTGGTCACCAAAAGAATGGTTTTGGTCACCAACGAGAAGGTTTTGGTCACCAAAAGAATGGTTTTGATCACCAACGAGAAGGTTTTGGTCACCAAAAGAATGGTTTTGATCACCAATGAAATGGTTTTAGTGATTACCAGGAATGCTTTGGGTATTCAGACCTTCTGAACCACTGGCAATTCCATTTTCACTGGAACTTATATGTCTTGAATTCATCATCATTATTTCAACGCCGCAAATAACGCCATTAAAAGAATGCCAAAAACATTTAGAAATCTTTTATACGGTTTTTACCGGACAAAACCGTATTTTAATTAAAATGACTGTCGGTTTGTATAAACTAAATTTTGTCTTGTCATTCCCTGTAAAAGTACACAGTTTTTATACTGTAATTATATTGTTGGTATAAATAACCCGACAGTCATTAAAAATAAATAAAATGAGTACGACAAAACCAAACAACAAATTAACCCAAAGAACGCTCTATGCAATAGGCGACATTATCTTCACAAATCTTAGCAATAATCTATCCCCTTTTGCGGAGTATAAATCAAAATATATACCTGGACTCGTCATTACTTACAGAGGTCGAAGAACCAGCGCGATGGGCTTGCCGAACAGCGAGGAACTATCATCAATTTATGAACTTTATCGCGTTCATTTAATTCCTTTAAAGGATTTTTGTTGCAAAGATTCTCAAAAGTTGAAGGGCTACATTGATGATGCTTTCACCAAAGCCGAACGTGCCGCCATGTATAAGGCTGCGGGTGGAAATTATTATAAAGCAGCATCAAATGAAAATTGGGAAAGTGTTACCGAAATGAACAACATGAAAAAACGTTTTATTACCAATAATCTCGCAGCATTGATGTTGCATGATAATATGCCTGCCGGATTTCAAACACAAGAATCCGGTAATGACGATGATTTTGCTACCGGTTTAGGATTGTTCATGGATTCAAAACAAACCGGCACAGGAAAAAATTTGAAATTAGATGCTAACAATTTATCTTATGAAGATATTTCCAGCATAGCTTCCGATGCATTAAAATTGGAAGGTGTGGACAATGAATTTTTAAAATTATTTGACTTGACAGCATTACAAAACAGCGTATCGCCAAAGGGCAGTGCGAGTTTGAAACTGATAATTAAATTAGCCATAGCCTTCACCTTTATTGAAGGAGCCATAGTTACCATTCAAGCCGAAGGAGAACCTGCAATAACGCTTATAGCTGATGCCAATGGGATGGTTCATTTTATAAATGTTGATCCTTTAAATTATACGGTAACGATTACCGCGACCGGAAAAATCCCAGTAACTTTTAAGAAAGATGTTGACACAGGCACCAATGCCCACAAAGATGTGCTGATGGAGTTAGTTCCGCCTCCTGTAGTGGCAGTTGTACCTCCTGCAGTATAATTTCAGAATAGAAAATTTAATATCCTCTCCGGTTTTTTGGAGGGGATTTTTTTTTGGAAAATATATTTTGGAATGGAATTTATATTTTTGCATTCTTAATAATAAACCGATGACCAAAAAGCAAATCCCTTCCAAACCAAAAGCCAACACAGTCGCCATCCCCGCCGACCCAAATGCTTTAAAGAAACTCAAAATTTCTTTGGGGATAATCATCGGGTTATTTGCTTTTATAATTTATGCGCAGAGTATTTCATTCAAATATACATTGGATGATCATTTTGTAATTTCAGATAATGAAATAATTAAACAAGGGCTTTCAAGCATCCCGACAATTTTAAAAACAGATTATTTTTTGGGTTTTAATAATGGAGATTACAGCGGACCTATTTATCGCCCAGCTTCATTAATATTATTCGCCATCGAATGGCAATTTTTTCCTGACAGTCCGCATTTTTATCATTTCATTCACGTCCTGCTTTTTGCCATTACATGCTTAATTCTATATCTGGTCCTTTGCAAATTATTTGAGAGCCAAAACGTTTTATTCCCTTTTATTTGTACCCTCATATATACCCTTCACCCCATACATACAGAGGTTGTGAACAGCCTTAAAAGCGGTGATGAATTGCTATGCTTTCTTTTCGGAATTCTTTCTGTTTATTTTGCAGTAAAGTCTGTTTCGGAGAAGTTTAAATTAAACTTAAGTCTATCGGCACTGTGTTATTTAATGTCCTCAATTTCCAAAGAAACAGGTATAACATTTCTAATCATAATTCCTTTGACAGTATATTATTTTACTGATGCTTCACGAAAGAAAATTGTGACGATTTCAATAGTTACATTGGCGGTTTCAGCGATTTATCTTCTGATAAGATATGAGGTATTGCAATCCATAAAATTAAATACCGGGGATACTTTTTTATATAATTCTTTAGCTGGTGCTACAAGTTTTATTAGTCGTGAAGCCACTGCGTTTTATGTTCTTTTGCGATTTATCTTGATTTTAATTTTTCCACATCCTTTGACATATGATTATAATTATTCACAAATTAAAGTTCAATCTATTAGCGATCTTCCTGCAATAGCAGGGATAGTGGTTAGCATGGTACTTGGCATCTATGCTCTTGTTAAGTTACCTAAAAAAAGTATTGTTTCTTTTGGAATATTATTTTTTTTCATCACCATAAGTCCGGTTTCAAATCTCTTTATTTTGAATGGAGCCTCCATGGCAGAACGCTTTTTATTTACACCATCCTTAGGCTTTTGCATGGTGTTGACTTATTTCTTAATGAAGTTTACAAAAGCAGAAACGAGGCTATTTTCCTTCCATAATATTTCAACCATGCTTAGAATAAATTCAACTTTGTTCATCATGCTATTTATTCTTCTGGGAATTTATTCTATAAAAACTTTTTCAAGAAACACGATTTGGAAAGATAATTTTTCAATCTATGATCATGATGTAGAAACCTCTGATAATAGCGCAACTGCGCATAGTAACCTTGCGATTTCGATTTTGGTAGATGTTTATCCCTACGAAAAAAATGAAGATATAAAACAAAGTCTTCTTGACAAATCTATTTCTGAATTTAATAAATCAATAGCCATTTATCCTGATAATGCAAAAATGTATGAAGGGTTAGGATTAATATATATGAAGAAAAATGATAATGAAAATGCCAAAAAAAATTATGAAAAAGCTATTCAACTTAATTCAATTCCTGACATGACAATATTCGAGAATTTAGCAAGCATATATCGATCGTCAAAGCAATATGAAAAGGAAATTAGTTGTTTGGATTCGATGATAAAATATAACCACAAAGCAGATATTGCATATATCAGAAAAGGAGTTGTCTATGGGCAAACCGGAAAAGATTCTTTATCAAATGAAATGTTTTTAAAAGCAATTTCAATTAATCCAAAATCAACAGAAGCCTTAAAGGATTTAGGGGTTAATTATGGAACTTTGAAACAGTATAAAAAGGCATTGGAATATTTCAATAAATCGTTAGCGGTTGATTCGACAGATGTTGAATGCTATAAATTCATAGGCATGACTTATCAAAATATTGGAGATACCCAAAAAGCAAAACAATATTTTGAGAAAGCAAACAAGATGAATGGAGGGCAGCAAAGATAAATCACAATAACCGATGTCCAAAAAGCAAATCCCCACTAAACCAAAAGTAGCCACCATTTCTAATGATTATTCTTTAAAGAAACTCAAGATTTCTTTGGGGATAATAATAGGGGTATTTGCATTTATCTTATATGCCCAGAGTATTCCTTATGACTACACCCAGGACGATCATTTTGTTACTGATAAAAATGATTTAATCAAAACCGGATTGGGCGGTATTCCTACTTTATTGGCTACGGATTATTTGTTTGGCTATGATAACGGAGCCTTGAGAGGACCTGTTTATCGCCCCTCATCATTGATTATGTTTGACCTTGAATGGAAATTTTTCGGGAATAATCCACACGCTTTCCATTTCATGAATGTATTGCTTTTTGCTTTTACCTGTTGGCTCTTATTCATGGTGCTTTGTGAATTATTTAAAAATCAGAATCTGTTATTTCCCTTTGTCTGCACCATTCTTTATTCCCTTCATCCGATACATTCGGAGGTGGTGGATAATATTAAAAGCCGTGATGAAATTCTTTGTTTTCTGTTTGGAATTTTATCAATATATTTTGCAGTAAAATCCATTTCCAATAAATTTTATCTGTACCTGTTTCTTTCAGCAATTTGCTTTTTTATTTCGACTATATCAAAGGAAACTGGGATAACATTTTTGATCATAATCCCATTAACGGTATTTGTTTTTACAGAAGCATCAATCCGGAAGTTGGTGATTATTTCCTTAGCAGTCCTTATAATTTCAGGGAGCTATTATGTAATCAGAGAACATGTTTTAAAATCTATTTCATTAAATACTTCTGAAACCTATTTATTTGATTCGGTAGTTGCTGCGCCCAACTTCATTAGCAGGGAGGCGACCGTTTTTTATATCCTTCTAAGATATTTTCTGCTGCTGTTATTTCCGATTAATTTAACGTGCGACTATAATTTCTCGATGATAAAAGTTCAGACCTTAAGCGATCTTCCGGCAATAGCAGGGATCCTGATAAATTTTGGAATTGGGATTTATGCTGTACTGAATATTAGAAAGAAAAGTATTATCAGCTATGGAATCTTGTTTTATTTTATCACCTTATCGCCCGTTTCGAATATGTTTATTTATAATGGAGCCACTATGGCGGAACGATTTATGTACACCCCGTCCTTAGGCTTTTGCATTGCTATTGCCTTCTTGATTATTAAATTTACCAATGCGAAAAGCGTCAGCAATAAGTATCGAAACCTGTCGAATTTTTTCTCTGGTAATTCAACCTTGTTCATTATTCTATTTGTCATATCAGGTCTTTATTCTGCAAGAACAATTTCCAGAAATATGGATTGGAAAAGTAATCATACCATCTACAGTCATGATGTTAAAGTGTCCGACAATAGTGCAGTTGCACATTTTGCATGGGGGAAAGAATTATCCATGAATCTCGCAACAAATGAAAAGGATTCTACTCTTAAAAAATACTATGATTCCTGCGCAATTATTGAGTTTAACAAAGTATTGAAGATCTTAGATACTTTATCATTTCAAGGATTACATAATGATATTGGAACTGCTTTAGCAGATATTGGAAAATATGACGAGGCTATTAATTGCTATCTAAAGGAAATAAAATTGAATCCGACTTTTACAACTGCATATTCCAATTTAGCGCAGTGCTATAATTTAAAAAAGGACTACGAAAATGAAATTTATACTTATCAGTTCCTCATTGGAATTAATAAAGCTTCGGATACTTCTTATCTTAATAATATTGGCGCTTCTTATTACAATTGGGGACTTCAGTTCAATGCAAATGAGCAATACGAGAAGGCAATAACGGCTTTCGATTCAGCCATAAAATACACGCCAAACTCCTCAAATTCATATAATAGCAAAGGGGCAGCACTTTTGCATTTAGGGAAAAATGAAGAAGCGTTGAATGTTTGTAAGGTGGCAATTCAACTGGATTCTAATAACGTGAAAGCTTTTATTAATGTGGGATGCGCTTATTCAAATCTTCAACAATATCAGTTGGCTATTCAATATTTGAATAAAGCAGCAACAATGGAAAATGCGGATGCCAATCCATATTATTTTCTTGGAATAACTTATCAAAATATGGGCGATGTTTTAAAGGCAAAACAATATTTTGAGAAAGCAAACAGGATGAATGGAGGCGCGCAAAAATAAATGCACTTTATTTCACAGGAATATAAACCACCTTCTTGGTCTCGAAGAACTCCTCTTTGAAGTAATTATTGAGGTCAAATATTTTGGCTTTGTAGGAATAAAATGATAGTTCTTCTTTTAAATCTCCCCCCTTCAAAGCAAGGATTCCATTTGGAAGGTCGTTGAAAGAATCAGGTTCAAATTTCAACTTTACCCATCTGTAGAATTCATTCATATCACCTACAGCGCGGGTAACAATGAAGTGGAATTTAGAATCAATATCTTCGCCCCTTTGATGTATTGCATTGACATTCTTTAAGTCAATTCCATTGGTGATTTCATTCACCACTTTAATCTTCTTCCCTATAGAATCTACCAACGTAAATTGCACATCAGGGAATAATATTGCAAGAGGAATACCAGGGAATCCTCCACCGGTTCCGACATCCATAACCTTGGTACCAGCCTTGAATTGAATGACCTTTGCTATGCCCAGGGAATGCAATACGTGGCGTTCATAAAAGTTTGAAAAATCTTTTCTTGAGATAACATTTATCTGCAAATTCCAATTCTCATATAAGCTATAAAGTTTGTTGATTTGTTCCTTTTGAAGAGGAGATAAATCGGGGAAATAATTGACAATTGACAATTGACAATTGTCATTTCTATCGGAAATATTTTTCATTCGGGGATTGTCAATTATCAATTGTCAATTGAAGGAATTACATTTCTCCATGAGAGTCTTTAAGGATGTTATATAAAACCTCGCGAGCTCTGAAAAGAAGTGCTTTAACTGTACCAATCGGGATATTCAATTGCACAGAAATTTCTTCATAAGATAGTTCCTTGTAATATCTAAGTTCGATCAATTCTTTGTAACGAGGCTTCAAGCCATCCACAATTTCTTTTATCAGGATATTTTTTTGTTTTTTTATCAGATTTTCTTCAGGATCCAAATCATCAGACTTGAGATCAACTTTAAATTCGCCACCATCACCATCATCAAAACTTTTATCAATTGAAAAAGTATTTCCCTTTTTCTTGCGGATAAAGTCAATGGCATTGTTAGTGGCAATTCTGAATAACCAGGTCGAGAACGCAAAATTTGGAGTGTATTGATGCAGATTACGGAAGGCTTTTCCGAAAGCTTCAATAGTCAGGTCATCAGCATCATCACGGTTATTGACCATCTTTAGCATCATAAAATAAACCATATCCCGATACCTTGACATTAGTTCTGCATACGCCTTTTGATCGCCATTATTCATAGCCTTCAACACGAGCTCATAATCGTATTTACCTTTCTCTGTCAGATTTGGATTTATTTCCATATTCTTGGTTTTGATATTAAATTTGAGACCGCTAAAATAGGATAAAACAATAACAAGAAAACATCAAGGAAGGGAATCAGCATAATTAAATCCAATTCTTTAAGCCGACTCATTGCCATTCCGAATATCCAAACTTGAATTATTAATCGGAATAAATAAGTGCCCAGGATAATCATCCAATCAAATTTCAAAATGATTAAAGTTATCAAGGAAAGATAGAAAATAAGGTTGCTGATATAATAGATTCCAAGTAAGGTCTTATGATTCGATTTATAATATCTGCCGGTAGTGGTATGTCTCTTCTTTTGCTTGAACCAGGCTCCGAAAGAGGTCTTTGGTTCCGAAATAGTAAATGCGACAGGCTTGATTTCAATGACAGTATTATTATCATTAGCCACCTCATTAATAAATAAATCATCATCTCCTGACAGCAAATGATTATGACTGGCAAATCCTTTCACATTAAAGAATAAATCCTTCCGGTATGCCAGATTCCTGCCAACACCCATATAAGGAATTCCAGTCTTTGCATACGAAAGATATTGCATAGCATTATGGAAAGTATCATAGCGAATCAACCTATTCAGAATCCCCTTCTTTCGGGCATAAGCACCGTATCCAAGGACAATACTCGTCTTTTCATTGAAATTATTCTGCATGTTAAACAGCCAGTTTTTACTTGCCGGAACACAGTCTGCATCAGTTAATAACAATAAGTCATACTTGGCAGCTTTAATTCCAAGAGTAAGCGCGAATTTCTTTCCGTGCTGATACTTTTCCTGTTCTATGATAGTGACTACTTTCAAGTTTGAATATTGAGTTTCTAAATCCTTCAGGAAGTCCTCTGATTCATCCCATGAACAATCATTAACCACGACCACCTGAAATTCAGGATAGACTTGATCCAAGACCGAATAAATATGCTTTTTAAGATTCTTAATTTCATTTCGTGCGCATATTATTATAGATACAGGTTCAGGGTCTTTGGTTGCGTAGATTTCTTTGTGAAAAGCAAGTCGGGAGAAGAAATAGAAATAGTAAAATAAGTTGGTCAATAACATCACTCCGCATACTATCAGGATGATTAATGTGAGTAATTCTATATGTTCTGGCATTATGTTTGGTCATTTATATTTATGAGGTTGCAAAAGTAAAAATTCTATTGTTTGTATTATAGTTAGTTTTGCCAAGTTTTAAACAACGTTATTAACAGAATGAAATTTTCAATTTCACATACAGATATTAATTCTAAAGCTCGTGCTGCAACGATTGAGACTGCTCATGGTATCATTCAAACGCCGATATTTATGCCTGTAGGGACAGCAGGGACCGTAAAAAGTGTTCATCAAAGAGAGCTTTCTGAGGATATTAAAGCCCAGATTATTCTTTCCAATACATATCACCTGTATCTTCGTCCGGGTTTGAATATTATTGAGCAGGCTGGAGGAGTTCATAAATTTATAGGATGGAATAAACCGATGCTAACCGATAGCGGTGGCTACCAGGTTTATTCAATGACTGATAACAGAAAGATTAAAGAAGAAGGTGTGAAGTTTAAATCACATATAGATGGTTCGACACATTTCTTCTCTCCCGAAAATGTGATGGACATTCAGCGAACTATAGGGGCTGATATTATCATGGCTTTTGATGAATGTACGCCCTATCCATGTGATTATAAATATGCAAAACGTTCGATGGAAATGACCCATCGCTGGCTCAATCGTTGCTGCAAAAGATTCGATGAAACAGAAGGGAAATATGGTTACGACCAAACCTTCTTCCCCATTGTTCAAGGTAGTGTTTATAAAGATTTGCGCATCCTTTCCGCCGAAGCTATAGTTGCTGAAAACCGTGAGGGTAATGCCATTGGAGGTCTCTCTGTCGGTGAGCCTGCCGAGATGATGTATGAAATGACAGAGGTAGTTTGTAATATTCTTCCAAAGGATAAACCTCGCTATCTGATGGGTGTCGGAACTCCGGTAAATATCCTCGAATCCATCGCCCTTGGTATTGATATGTTTGATTGTGTGATGCCTACCCGAAATGCTCGCAACGGTATGTTATTTACTTCTGAAGGAATCATCAATATCCGCAATGAAAAGTGGAAGGATGATTTCAGTCCCATTGATGCTGCCGGCACTGCCTTTGTTGATCATCAATATTCAAAGGCATACTTGCGACACCTTACCATTTCAAAAGAAATATTAGCTGCTCAGATAGCTACTATTCACAATCTTTCTTTCTATCTTTCATTAGTTTCGCAGGCTCGGGAGCATATTATAGCGGGAGACTTTATGGAATGGAAGAATAAAATGGTTAAACAATTAGGAAATAGGATTTAGATGTTTGGATTGAAGATTTTAGATTGGTATATCATCAAGAAGTTTCTTGGTACTTATTTCTTTGCTATTGCTTTAATCATTGCCATTGCCATCATCTTCGACATATCCGAAAAGATTGATGACTTCCTCGAAAAGGGTGCTCCATTGAAGTATATTATCTTCAGATATTACCTCAACTTCATCCCTTGGTTTGCCAATTTATTCAGTTCCTTATTCATCTTCATCGCTGTGATATTCTTTACTGCCAAGATGGCAAATCAAACAGAAATTGTGGCTATTCTCGCCAGTGGCATCAGTTTCCGCAGGCTGCTCAGACCCTATTTTATCGCTGCCACATTCCTTGCTATTCTATCCTTCACTTTGAATGCCTGGATCATCCCTGCTGCTAATAAAGTTCGGATGCAATTCGAAGATGTTTATATCCATAATCCCTCCGAATTGAGTGCCAAGAACCGCCATGTCCAGATGAGTCCGGGAGTTTATGCCTATTTCGACTCCTTTGACGGGCGGGCTGATATCGGGTATCGTTTCACGTTGGAGAAGATTATTAATGGACAACTGAAATATAAGTTATCCTCTGCTCGAATGAGGTTTGACACACTCACAAATCATTGGAAATTGCTGGATAATTATTACATCTATACTTTCGATAGCATGAAGGAAACCATTCGTAGCGGAAGGAGCCTCGATACTATTTTCTCTTTTCTTCCGAAAGATTTTGTTATCAAGACCAACAAGATAGAAACCATGAATAATGGGGAATTAAAGGACTTCATTGCTTCCCTGAAATTGAAGGGAGCGGAGAATGTTGAGGAAGGTGTTGTGGAATTATACAAGAGATCTGCCATGCCATTTGCTGCATTCATCCTGACTTTGCTTGGTGTATCCTTCTCGAGCAGAAAGAATAGGGGCGGAATAGGGATGCAATTAGGAATCGGATTGACATTGAGCTTTACCTATATTTTGTTTCAGCGAATCTTTGAGACCTTCGCTATTAACGGGGGATTTCCGCCACTGATAGCTGTTTGGATACCAAATATTTTATTCGCTATAATCAGTTTGATTATCGTAAAGTACGCTCCTAAATAATCCCGAATTGCGGTTTGCGATTTGAATCAATTACAAGAGAGGGGAAATAATCAGGAATTAGGAATTACGAATTAGGAGGGCTTTTATAACCTGAAAATCTTCACGGAAGCAATTCGTGGGATGTCGGTTGCTACCGTCGTTACGAAGGTAGCAACCGTCGTAACCAAGGTAGCTAACGTGGTTACGACGGTTGCTAACGTGGTAACGACGGTTGCTAATGTCGTATCGGCGGTTGCTAATGTCGTATCGGCGGTTGCTAATGTGGTATCGGCGGTTGCTAATGTGGCAACAACGGTTGCTAATGTCGTAATAACGGTTGCTAATGTCATAACAACGGTTGCTAATGTCGTTGCAAAGATTGCTATGATTGAGGGAATTTTGATTTTTGGATACTAATTAACCATGAATAATAAAAAAACAACCCAGAATCTTTTAAAATTCAGGGCTGCTGATTTGATCGAATATTTAGAGGAATACTATTGTGCCGTGCGGGCAATCGGATCGCTCATTTCATGCGGATTATCAACATCCTCTGTAATCAATTCATGATTATGTAATCAATTCATGATTACGAATCCTGAAGGCTTTTTCTGCCGTCAGGTTTTGATCGAAATAAAGCTCTTCGGAAAATAGTCCAAAGAACAAACACTTGTTATAAAAGCGTAGGATTATCTGTTTAAATTAAAAACAACAGGATTGGCAGAAAACGCTGCTGTTGGAGCTTTGGTTTTAGAGAGTAATTGATTTTGGGACATAAGCATTATCAATTATTTTTGCTGTGCTCCATTGATCTTGTTTGCTTTATCAAGATATTGTTGTGCTTTAATCTTATCACCCATCAATTGATAAGTAACCCCCATAATATATACAGGATAGTAATCAGTAGAATCAATTGCTATGGACTTATTCAGATATTCTAATGCCTTTTCATATTGTTTTAGGTTCGTATATGCACAGCCTATATTTGTATAGGCATTATGATTCTTAGGATCAATTGCTACTGCTTTCTCACAAGCTTCTATTGCCTCCTGATTCATTCCTAGTTCTAATAATGCTACTCCTTTATTATTATATGCTAATGAAAAATCCGGATGGTATTTTATTGCGGAATCAAAGATGTTAAGAGATTTAGCAAATTGATTCGTTTGGTTATATTGAAATCCTAAGTTATAATAGGTTTCCGATAAATTCCTATAATCAAAAGTATCAGCAAATTTATTGGCTAAAACATAATCATGATAAGCTTTCAATGTAATTTCATATTCCTCTAAATCTTTTTTGGTACCATAACATGCTACCAAAATTCTATAAGAACCGTCAGTAGGTTTAATATTAATTGATTTATTTAATTCCATAATTGCACGATCAATAATTTTACTCCTTTTGCTTTCATCCTTTTCTTTATTATAAATGCTTTTGTATAATTCCATACCCAAAAAATAGTGAACTGTTGCACTGTTTTCAGATGTATTGACATCGTGATTAAAAATTGTATAGTTGTCTTTCCAATCCATGCTTCTTGAAAATGTTTTCAAGGAATATGCACCGATAAGAATAAATATAAGAATAAATAAGGATGAATTGCCAGAAAAGAAATCTGATAAGTTTAGATATTTTTTGGGGGATACTTTTCTGTTAAAATATTTGACGAAAAGATAAGTAATAATTATGCAAAAGCCTAATGACGGGGTATATAAAAAACGTTCTGCCATTGTAGCGCCATTCAATAAAAATATATTTGAAACAGGTGACAGGGTGATAAAGTAAAACAAGATTCCAAATGCTATTATACTTTTACTTTTTACTTTGGCAATTGCATAAATACCTAAAGAGAAATTAATCAAAATACCTATTATTGCAGGGAGATTGCTTAATGTCTGAACAGGTATCATTGCAAAATTATAATCAAAAGTCAATGGATGTGGAAAAATCAATAACAATAAATATCTTTGTAATACAAAGAATGCTGTTGCTTCCCTGCTTATAAAATCTGGCGCGGCAACGATTGAATTAAATAAGTTCGTTGTCGCAGTATTCGTTTCGATTGAATACATGACTTGATACCTGATAATAAAATAAATTGATGCTGTAATTAATAAAACAAAGGATACTAAAGATAATCTCCTAATGGTTATACTAGAAAAAATATATATGGTTAAAGGTATAATTACTAAAAAGGTTATTCCGGTTTCTTTTGACAGAGTGGATAGCAAAAAGAAAATTGCAGCTATAAATAGATTCAAGTTAGATTTATTGGAAATGGATTTTATTGTAAAGAAAATTGCTAATATCCCAAAAAGAAAGCAAAGTATTTCATCCCGGCTTTTGATGCTGTCAATTACTTCTGTATGTATCGGATGACTTGCAAATAGCAGGCTGCAAACAAAGGGAAAGACAAGATTGTATGAAGAAAACAGTTCATTTAAAAGTAAAAATAAAACATAACAGGTAGTGGCGAAAAGAAGAACATTTACAAGATGATTTATGTGTGGATTATTTGGAAAGAATTGCCATTCTATAGCAAACATAACCAAAGAAGTGGGTCTATAAACTGGTCCTCGGTATTCTTCGCTGTAGCCATACCAATAATCAGTTTTTATTAAAGTAGGTATCCCTGCAATACCTTTCGTAGTAAATTTATTTTCGTTGGTAACAGGATGATCATCCAAGGTATAATCAAAAGCGATACTCTGCGCATAAAGCAAAAAAGCAAATACACCGATTATAATCGCCAAAGAAATCTTGAGTTTCCTTAAAGCATTAGGGTCAGTAGGTATAGCGGTTGATGGTGCCTTTGTTTTGGAGGAGAGGGGCTTTTTGGACATTAGTATTATCAATTATTTGTGTTGTGCTCCATTGATCTTGTTTGCTTTATCAAGATATTGTTGTGCTTTAATCTTATCACCCATCAATTGATAAGTAACCCCCATAATATATACAGGATAGTAATCAGTAGAATCAATTGCTATGGACTTATTCAGATATTCTAATGCCTTTTCATATTGTTT
>JABDAW010000015.1:23532-31767 GCA_013288905.1 Bacteroidota bacterium
TGATAAGTAACCCCCATAATATATACAGGATAGTAATCAGTAGAATCAATTGCTATGGACTTATTCAGATATTCTAATGCCTTTTCATATTGTTTAAGGTTGGTATATGCACAGCCTATATTTGTATAGGCATTATGATTTTTTGGATCAATTACTACTGCTTTCTCACAAGCTTCTATTGCCTCCTGATTCATTCCTAGTTCTAATAACGCAACTCCTTTATTATTATATGCTTCTGAGAAATTGGGTTTGTATTTGATTGCTGAATCAAAAATAACAATTGATTTATTAAATTGTTGAGTCTGATTTTTAAGAAGTCCCAAATTATAGAATGCATCAGCTAAGTTCTTAATATCAGAAGTATCCGCATCCTTATCTATTTGAAGAACTATCTGATAATATTTTATTGAAGTTTCATAATCTTTTTTCATTATATAACAATGCGCTAAATCACGGTATGAATCAAAAATGGTAACGATGTTAATTGCTTTTTTTAATTCTGTTATTGCCTTATCCAGATTGATGTTTTTAATTGCTGAATCTTTTTCTTTTGAAGCGTTTTCCAATAAAATATGTCCCCATAGATTGTGTGCATTTGCACTGTTATCTATATCTTGAACATCGTGTCCATACAATGTTTCATTGTTATTCCAATCCATACTCCTGGAAAAAGTTTTGACGGAATATAATCCACTGATAATTATTGTAACAAAAAGCACTGATGAATTCACTTTAGTAAATGTTTTTAGATTGTCAAATTTAGCATTAGGTGTCTTTGTGAATTTAATAATTAAAAAAGTCAAAACAAGACAAAAACCTAAGGAAGGAATATACAAGAAACGTTCTGCCATCGTGGCACCAATTGAAATGAAAACATTCGAAACAACAGATAAAGTAATCAGGTAAAACAATATGCTAAATGATACTATGTCTTTTCTCTTAAAGTTTATCAACGCATATATTCCAATCGAAAAATAAACCAATATTGAGGCAACGGATGGAAGGCTGCTTAATGTTTGAATTGGGATTTCATTATAGCTATAATCATAAGACAATGGATGTGGTAAAATAAGTAAAATCAAGTATCTTATAAGTATATAAAAAGCTGTTGCTTCTTTGCTAAAGAAATCATGTGCCATATAAAAAGTTGTATTCATAAAGGCAAAGGTTTCTTTTACTTCCAATCCTTTGAGAACCTCATATCTGATGATGAAATAAAAAAAGGAAATGCCTGCTAATACTAATGAAACCGTTATTAATTTTTTCTTATCAAAGTTCCTGAAAAAATATAAGACCATTGGCGTTACTATTAAAAATGTTATACCGGTTTCTTTTGATAACAAAGAAAGGAAGAAGAATATCCCTCCAAAAATCAAGTCTTGCTTATTGTCAGATGAATAATATTTTAATACATAAAAGATTGAACAAATTTCGAAAAGGAAACATAGTATTTCATCAGCACTTTTTATGTTATCAACCACTTCTGTATGGATAGGATGAGAAGTATATAGGAGTGTGCAAACAAAGGGAAATACCAAATTTCGATTCTCAAATAGTTTGCAAAGCAAATGAAATAACACAAAACATGAAATAGAATAGAGCAATATATTGATAAGATGATATATCATTGGATTGTCTGGAAAAAACTGCCATATTGTAGCAAATAGAATTAATGGAACAGGACGGTACACTGGACCTCGGAGTGATTTATCAATTACACCAAACCAATAATCTGATTTAAGTATCATAGGAATCGCTTTTATCCCCTGTTGTGTCAAAGAATTTTCCTTCAAAACAAAAGGGTCATCAACAGTATAGCTAAAGGAAATACTTTGAATATAAAGTACGAATGCGAATACACCAATGATAATCCCTAATGAATATTTAAGTTTATTAAAACTTCCAGAGTCAATAGTTATGGTGGATGGTTTGACTATAGTGTTTTTTTTCATTGATGATATTTTTTTTGAATGTTTACAGATTTTTCCAAATATAATTTAGACTTTTCCGCATCTCCCATTTGTTGATAAGTTATTCCCATAATATAAACCGGATAATTATCCGTTGAATCCAATGAGATAGATTTTTTTAAATATTCTAAAGCCTGTTCATACTGTTTTGAGTTGGTATATGCACAGCCAATATTAGTATATGCCGCATGATTTTTAGGATCTAATTCTATTGCTTTTTCACAAGCCTCAATAGCTTCTTTATATTTCCCTAATTCTAAATAGGCGACTCCTTTGTTATTAAATGCAGAAGAGAAATTAGGATAATATTTTATAGCAGAATCAAAAAGCGGTATTGATTTATCAAAACCACCTGACTGATTATATTGTAATGCGAAATCATAATAAGTCGCAGCCAATGTTTTTATATCAGATGTATCTGAATACTTTTCCAACTGAATACACTTCTTCATAAACTCAAGCGCATTTGCATAATCCAATTTATACAAATAACATTTTCCTAACATAAAATAGGCTCCTGATTCTTTGGGTGCAATTGCTATAGACTTCGTAAATTCTTTTATTGCTCTATCCAAACTACTGCTTTTCTTATTTAAGTCCTTCTCTTTCGGATCAGAATAAATATCTAATAATTCACCTCCCAAAGCATAATGCGCTGTTGTGCTGTTATCTGATATTTCAACATCATGATTGAAGGCTGTATAATTATCAACCCAAACAAAGTTGCGTGAAATTGTTCTGATGGAGTAAAGCACTAGGATTAAGGATACTACAATAAATAGTTTTGAAGGAAGAGAAAGAAATTGGGATAGATTGTTAAACCCGCTTTTTATACTTTCTGAGTTGGTTAATTTGATTAGATAAAAAGTCAGGACTAAACAAAAGCCCAATGATGGCGTGTATAAAAATCTCTCAGCCATTGTCGCGCCGATTAAAATAAATATATTCGATACCGGTGCTAACATGATCAGATAAAACAAGATTCCGAAAGCTACAATACTTTTCTTAGAGATATTCAAAAATGCGTAAATACCTATCCCTAAACATACTGTCAGCCCCAAAAGTGCTAATGGATCTGTAATACTATGAATCTTGATCATTGAAAAATTGTAATCACAAGTAAGTGCGTAGGGAACTATTAATAAATAGAAATATTTCAACTGGATAAAAAATGCAGTCGTTTCTCGGCTGATAAAATCGGGAGCAGTCAGTAATGAATTCGCTAAATATGAAATTGTATTTGCTTGGGGAACAGATTTCAGTACCTCATATCTGATAATAAAATATACTAAAGTTATCCCAAGAAACGCGGAGGAAATAATGCCAAGTTTTTTTAAAGGAATCGCAGTAAAAACAAATAAGGTCAAAGGAATAATAAGTAGAAGGGAAGTACCTGATTCTTTTGAAATCAAAGCCAGAAAGAAACAAATACCAGAAAGAACTAAGTTTAAAATAAATTTATCTGAAACAGATTTAACAACAAAGTACATCGCCAGGATTCCGAAAAGAAAGCATAGAATTTCATCAGCACTTTTTATGTTATTCACAACTTCTGTATGCAATGGATGTGCTGTATATAAAAGGCTGCATACAAATGAAAAGAGAAGCCCGTAAGTGGTGACCTGGTTATCTTTCTCAAATAGTTTGCAAAGCAATAAAAACAAAACCAAGCAAGTAATTGCATACAACAATACATTCATAAAATGATAAATGTGAGGAGCATTTCCAAATAATTGCCAAACGACTGCAAACATAATAACCGATGTAGGTCTATAAATAGGACCACCACCTTTTCCTATGCATCCATACCAATAATCAGTTTTTATCAAAGTAGGAATACCAGCAAAGCCTTTGGTGGTAATAGTATTTTCGTCAATAACAGGATGATCATCCAAAGTATAATTATAAGCTACACTCTGCACATAAAGCAAAAAAGCAAAGACAGCAATGATTATCCCTAAAGAAATCTTGAGTTTCTTAAAAGCCTTACTGTCCACAGGGATTGCGGCAGTTGCGGCTTTTGATATAGGGGGGATTCGCTTTTTGTTCACAGATTTAGGATTTTAAAAGAAGGAGCAAAAATAGAAAATATATTACACCTGGTTTTAATCAAAAAATAAATGAAGATTCAAACGGAAAAACTAAGCTCATGCTTGCCAGTGAGTGCGGACTCAATCTTATTAAAACTGGGATTTTAGATTATTGAAGAAGAAATTGTTTTGGTTTTATTGATGATTTTTGATAAGAAAAAAAATACTTTATATTTTCTATCTGGTACTTGCCCTATTTGCTTTTTCAAGGTATTGTTTTGAGTTTAGGCTATCTCCTACATTATTATAAGCAACACTTATGTAATACAAACATTGTGCATTATTAGGATCCAACTCTATTGCCTTGTTTAGAATTTCTATCGCCTTTAAATTCTCTTTCATATTAATATAACAGGCTCCCAGGTTTAAATAAAGTAATGAATATTTAGGATTTAATGCAATCCCTTTATTAAGGGATATTATTGATTCTTCAAACCTTCCTAAACCTTCTAAAGCAACACCTCGATTATTATATGCATCAATATTTCCTGATGCATATTTCAGCACAGAATCAGCCATTATCAGTTCTTTATTATATTCTTTTCTCTGTTCATAAACTAAACTTAAACTAAGATAAGCTTGGAAATAATTATGACGAATTGAAATTGCTTTATTGAATTCCTCTATAGCTTGTTCTAAATATTTTTTCCTTTTTTCATCATTTGTTTCTTGTGGATACAATTCTTTTAATATTAAATCTCCCAAATAATAATGCGCCTTAACACTATTAGTTGATATCTGAACATCATGACTAAATAATGTCTGATTATCTTTCCAATCCATACTCCTCGAAAATGTTTGGATAGAATAAAGAAAAACTATTCCAAACACAATAGTAAACAGAGTCGAATTAGCAGAAAAAAATAGTGACAGATTAATAATCTTCTTATTGATATTTTCTGTCTTTACTATTTTAATCAGGAAATAGGTAATTATAATGCAATACCCAAAGGAAGGAATATACATAAATCGTTCAGCCATTGTAGCACCTATCAAAATGAAAATATTTGAAACTGGTGAAAGTGTGATAAGGAAAAATAAAATTCCAAAAGAAACTATACTTTTTTTTCTTAGATTATATACTGCATATATTCCTATCACAAAATATATTAGTAAGCTCAACATTACAATAGATTCTATTAATGTTTGAATTTTTATTTGTGAATAAGAATAATCATAACTCAATGGATTAGGAAAAATCAATAATAATATATACTTTAAAAGGATATAAAAATCTGTCGCCTGGCGACTTATATAATTTGGTGCATCTAATAAAGTGTTATTTAAATCACTATTGGTTATGCTCCATTGAACATCTTTTAAAACTTGAATCCTAATAAGAAAATAAACTACAAAAATAGAAAATAATATTGAAAAGACAATGCAGATTTTTTTAAGTGTATAATCTTTAAATATAAATAAAATTAATGGAATTACAATTAAAAAAGTTACTCCAGTTTCCTTTGATAGCATTGCAAGAAAAAAATTAATGCTTGAAAGTATCATATACAAAATAGATTTTTTATGAACATACTTAACAGCAAAAAAGATTGATAAAATTCCAAAAAGAAAACACAAGATTTCATCCAGGCTTTTAATATTATCCACAACTTCAGTATGGATCGGATGGGCAGCATATAGCAGCGCACAAATAAAGGGAAAAACAAGGTTTTGTTTATCAAATAATTTACAAAGCAATATAAAAAGCAAGCCACATGTAAGAGCATAAAGCAGTACATTTATTAAATGATAAGACTGGGGGGAATCAGGAAATAATTGCCATTCTAATGCAAATGCAATAGAAGTTATTGGGCGATATTCAGGAGTTCGGATAGATTGGTCTTTAGAACCATATAATCGGTCATGGGTAAGTATCATGGGAATGGCAGCTAAACCATTTTTTGTTAAGCTATTTTGTCTTATAACTGTGTCGTCGTCATAAGCATAATTAAAACTTATACTCTGCACATACAACAAAAAAGCAAATACCACGATTATAATCGCCAAAGAAATCTTGAGTTTCTTAAAAGCCTCACTGTCCACAGGGATTGCAGCAGTTGCGGCTTTTGATATAGGGGGGATTCGCTTTTTGTTCATTGATTTAGGATTTTGAAAGAAGGAGCAAAATTAGAAAATATATTACACCTCGTTTTAATCAAAAAAATAAATGAAGATTCAAAACCATTAAAACTAAGCTCTTACTTTCCAGTTTCATTGTCTGTTTTTGAATTCTAAGACTTCATTTTTTATCAAGTTTAGTTTGTTGAATTTATTATTTGAAATAATACAAGAAGGCTGAAAAGCCCGTCTCTTCTGGTATTTTAATCATTAATGCCTTATTTACTTTATGAGTCTTTTTGATTAGTGTTGAATATTCTTGGTATTGATTTTAGATGGTTTTGCTTTTATATAATGTATAAACCCTCCCTAAAAACAAAAAAGGCAGGAAAAATTTATGGTCTTTCCCACCTTTAATTGTACCCCCGAGATGGACTCCCCCTTCCCGGTTGCATGTCTGCGCGGGTCTCTAAGTTACAATGTTCAACATAAACCAATTACTCCATACAAGCGTAGGGTCGGTTCCAACTCCTGCAACTCTTCCATAAAGAGCGCCACCGACAGTCAATCCTGTCAGCATAAGCTCTCTTGGTCCTGTCACAGTAGTCGTTACGACTCTTGCCACTCCGGGAGGATCCTGGCTCGTTTCCCATTGATACTTATCAGCATGAGGAATCACTGGAGTGTGCATCAGTGCATCGCCGGAATTGTCCATGTTCTCTATCAAAAAATAGATAGGTTTGGACAATTGTCCGACTTTTGACGACGCCTTCTTAATACTATAGCCGCTGCTCAATGCCTTTGATTTGCTGTTACCGCAATTCAACTGCACGTAGAGACCTAATGATTTAAGAATTCCTTCCAGAATTGTCCGGCCCTCATTCTTAGCTTCCGTAGTACCTATCCTGCCAGTCTGTGCAGCGAGTCTTAACCCAGAAAAGGAGGTAAGAGCGCCTTGCACGACAATCAGTGTCGGACTTGGAGTAAGATAATTAGGATTGCCAGTCATACATTCGATGTAGAGCTCGGTTTCTGAAACCAACTCCCCATCGGTGTAATTATTCCTGCTGAAATCAATCAGAACAATAACATTTTCCATAAAAATATATTATTATTACCTATACATCGTCTCTGTTCCATTACGACCATTTCATGAGCGGTCATCTTCCGGTCAGAGTAAGCCGGGTATAGCCACGCGTTGCTATATAATAGTGCCTTGTGTATACTCAAGACAGATAGTATCATTTGAAATATGCCCTCAATACTGACCATTATGGAGGATATACTGACCATTATGCGAGCCATAATGGTTATGATGCGAGGTATAATGGTCATGATGCGAGCCATAATGGTTATGATATGAGGCATAATGGTCATGAAGTGAAGCATACTGGTTATGATGCGAGACATACTGGTCATGATGCGAGGCATACTGGTCATGATGGGAGATATAATGGTAATGATGCGAGGCATACTGGTCATTATATCCTCCATAATGGTCAGTATTATAGAAGTAATCTGATTAAAAGCAAAAAAAATTGTTGCAAAAATTCCGGTCATTAAAGACATAAGTCCATCTGACTGGAAGTTTTTACGGTTCGATATTTCTGCATTTTTCATTTCTCTCAATATTTAATGACTCTGGCTCCGGGGCTGGTTTTCAATAACACAGCCTTTTTATTTTTTTGTCTTGGAGAACTGTTTTTAACTGTCCGCTCGGCAGGTCTCTAAATCTTTGTGTATTTTTAGAGAAGAACTAAACTCAAACAGTAGGATTGCTGATTCCAACATTTCTGAAATACAAAGACGTTTAACGAAATGTAAAAATTAAAGTTGCAAAAATTTTCATTCAATAAACGAAGCCACGGATTTTACGAATTGATTCATTGCTTCTCATTCGTGGGTTCTGTCGGGGATTTTAAGTTTAAATAGTCAAGACCAAATATGATCCAAGATTCAAAGCGATAAAACTTAACCACAGACTTCACAGATGGACACAGATTTTATTCGCACGGAATCTGTGTTCATCTGTGAAGTCTGTGGTTAAATTTTATCTTATTGAATTCTTGTAAGCTAATATTCCCTCAAAATTCCCAGCAGTACCTATTCGTGAAATT
>JABDAW010000016.1 GCA_013288905.1 Bacteroidota bacterium
GAATCTTATTCTACAAGAATTTAATAAGATAAACCTTAACCACAGATGCCACAGATTAACACAGATTATAGTCGAACAAAATCTGTGTTAATCTGTGGCATCTGTGGTTAAGGTTTATCGCTTTGAATTTTGGTTAATATTCCGTTATAACTCTTTACCCACAAAATTCCCAGTAGAACCTTTTAAATAGTGATTCTAAGCTACTCTCGGGTCTGGGCGAATCGGTAGTTTAGCCATTCGCTCCACTTCCAAACTTGGAAACCCGAACTCCTCTACCACCTTACCAAGAATTAAATACAATCCGCTTCCTCTAAAGGGGGAATGTTGCAGTGATTGGGGGAAGTGAGTGGTATCAAAAAAGTTTCCCTGCGAATCAAAGAAAGTTCCAAAGTTCATAATATCTCCGCGCTTCGTCCTGACATTTTTTGTTGCCACATAGCTCCCTAACATCTTAACCGTTTTCCCGACATGGTTGATTAATTCCGGTGCCTGTATCTCTCCTCTAAAATTCGTCTTGAGCATATCGAAATCGGCTATGGTTACCGGGAAGCCAATCAATTCCATTTCATCATAAGCATCCTCATATTTATCAATTTCAAACTGTGGCAATTTATATTCTTTATGTTGGGTTTCAAAGAGTGGATAAGGAATTGGCTTAGCAGTATTGTGTAATAATATGTGTGCTTCCCAAAGCAATTCCTTTTTTGATTTACCAATAAAGCGCAATGCATTTACTCGTATCAAAATAATTAATTGTTTAAAAGTAATGGCTGTTCTGGTGATGAAATCTTCAAGACTTTTATATTCACCATTTCTCTCTCTCTCATCAGAAATAAGTTGAGCATAATGTGATTCCAGACTTTGTATGTGGATAAAACCAAGGTAAATATCCTTCCCGTAAATTGTCGTGGTGTATTCGCTCTTATTCACACAGGGAACATGAATATTTGCACCTGCTTTTCTCGCCTCATTGACATAGACTCGGGTGTTATAAAATCCTCCGAAGTTATTAATGACAGCAACCATAAACTCCAATGGATAATGGGCTTTCAGATACAAACTCTGAAAACTTTCGACGGCATACGAAGCTGAATGTGCCTTTGAAAAGGAATACCCTGCAAAGGACTGGATTTGTCTCCAAACTTCTTTCGTAATATCCTCTGGATAACCCTTTTTTTTACAGTTGGCGAAGAACTTTTGAGCAATACTTCTAAGCTCATCCTCTTTTCTTCTTTTACCGGACATTAACCTTCGTAATACATCCGCATCAGCCAAATCGAGTCCACCAAAATAATGACAAACCTTTAAGACATCTTCCTGATAAATCATCACCCCATAAGTTTCTTTTAATTGCTCTTCCATGACAAGGTGCAAGTATTGAAATTTTTCAGGATAGTGAAACCGTGAGATATATTCCCGCATCATTCCACTACTCGCAACCCCTGGTCGGATGATAGAACTTGCAGCAGTCAATGATAGATAATTATCACACTTCAACTTCTTCAATAAGCCGCGCATGGCAGGGCTTTCGATGTAGAAGCAACCGATAGTATCACCTATCTTGAGTTGATGTTTTACCTGCGGATCTTTCTTAAAATGTTCAACATTATGGACATCAATCGTCATCCCTCTTTTCTTCAAGACAATCTCTGCACATTCCTTGATATGACCTAATCCTCGCTGGCTCAAAATATCCAATTTATGAAAGTCGATATCTTCAGCAATATACATGTCAAATTGTGCTACAGGAAAATTCTTGGGAGGAAGATCAAGCGCAGTATAGCATGTTATAGGCTCTTCAGAAATAAGAACACCACCTGCATGAATAGAGCGCACATTAGGGAAGTCAGAGGTCAGGTTATGCATGAAATTGCGGAAGTCGAATATCTTATCGCTCACTTCATCGCCTTTTATATTCGTCATTCTGTTATCTATCAGATTATCTATTTCAGCCTTCGGCAAACCATTCACCTTGCCCAATTCCCTGATGATAGATTTATCTTTGAATGTTGACATCGCACCTAATAAAGCAGTATGCTCCCTACCGAATTTTTTAAAGATATACTTCAGCACATCATCACGATCTTTCCATGAATAATCTATATCAAAATCGGGAGGAGACTTGCGTTTCGGATTCAAGAAACGTTCAAAATAAAGATCTAATTCTATGGGACAAACATCCGTAATTTTCAGGCAATAAGCAACAATACTATTAGCACCGGAACCCCTGCCATAATGGAAGAATCCAACCCTCATTGAGTATTGAATAATATCATAAGTGATTAAAAAATAGGAGGCGAAATCAAGTTGGTTTATTATCTCTAACTCTGACCTGATACGTTGTTCAGCAACTCTGTTATCACTTCCATAACGCAATGCCATTCCTTCAAAAGCAAGCTTCTCTAACATTAATTTATCCTCGTAATGGCTTTCTGTAAAAGTCTTTTTATTCTTTGAAGTTTTAAAATCATATTCAAAAGTGCAGTCCTCAATAATCTTTTCAGCATTAATAATCATGTCGGGAAAGGATTTGTAAATATTTCTGAATTCATCAATGCTCATCAGTTTATCTTCGCTTTTGGCGAAGTCTTCAACAGCTACTTTTGTGATTAAATTATTCTGATTGATAGCCCGCAGTTGCCTGTGAAGTTCGTAAGTCCCCGCATCAAAATAAACCAGCGAAGGGAAGGCGACGCACTTCATCAAAAGTTCTTTGGCAGACGAAACCATCCTCCGCAAATCCGTCGGAGTGATGCCAATATATTCATTATCCTTTAACTTTGAAGGAAAGTTTTTAAAAGGATAAATAATATAACAATGTTCAAACCCAGGGCGCAGTGGCAAAGGCACACCATCCAGATTTCGGCTCGTAAGTAAATCATTCAATTCCTTAAAACCTTTGTTATTCCTGGCAATTCCGACATACATCAATTTATCATCTGCGTCATGAAACTCCATACCGGCAATAGGTTTTAAACCTGCATCAAAACAACATTTCACAAAATAAATAACCCCTGTAGAGTTATTAATATCCGTCAAAGCAATGGCTTTATGCCCAGATTCCGAGCATTTTTGCACAAGATCTTCGATGGAAAGAGTTCCATAACGAAGGCTATAATAGGAATGAGCGTTAAGATACATTTGGATAAAATTAAATTACCTCCGTTTTTTTATAATAATACAATATCTTTTGGGAATCCCCGGAGGAACTTTTGGGATTCCAAAAATGATTTTTGGTACACCTGGAGGAATTTTTGGTACACCAAAAATGATTTTTGGGATAGCTGGAAGGACTTTTGGAATACCAAAAATGACTTTTGGGATAACAGGAGCGACTTTTGGGATGCCAAAAATGACTTTTGGGATAGCTGGAGGGATTTTTGGAATGCCAAAAATGGCTGTGGGGATAATAGGAGCGACTTTTGGGATGCCAAAAATGACTTTTGGGATAGCTGGAGGGATTTTTGGAATATCTGGAGGGACTTTTTGGAATATCAAAAAATGACTTTGGGATTCGTGACACGGAAGTAAACCGCCGACGATGACATTTGATTTTTATAATTGAATACATCTCCCTATTTTATCTTCTCCAAACCGCCTTCGTACCTTATCCATAGCCTGGTATAAGTTATACATCTCGGTAGTATCTTCAAACAGATTAATTTGCTGATTGCCGCCCACCAAGCCACTGAACTTCACTCCGATTAATCTTACCAACAATCTTTTTGCAAATAATTTATCAAAGATTTCTTTTGCTCTTGGAATCAGAATATGATCTGCGGAGGTATAAGGAATTTTCACTTGCTGAGTGCAGGTATTGAAGTCCGAGTAGCGTATTTTTATGGTCAGACAGGAAGTCAGCTTATTGGAACTCCGCAACTGGTAGGCAAGTTGCTCCACCATTTTAGCAATCACTCTATGGAGTTTGTCCGTGTCTATCGTGTCTTTATCAAACGTGTTTTCTTTGCTGATAGATTTTTGTTCGGAATATGGCTCTACAGGGTCGTTATCAATCCCATTAGCTTTTTTCCACATCGTAATTCCGTTTTCACCAAAGACTTTTTGCATTAGTTCTATTGGCATTTCTTGTAAAGTCTTAACCTTGTCTATACCCATATTTCGCAGGAGATGATAGGTCTTTTCGCCAATCATCGGTATCTTACGGATAGAAAGCGGTGCCAGAAAAAGTTTTTCCATTCCTGCTGGTACTTCCCTTTCCCCATGTGGTTTCGCTTCACCTGTGGCAACCTTTGAAACGGTCTTATTTACAGACAATCCAAAAGAAATAGGCAAGTGCGTTTCCTTCTCAATGGTTTGAATCAATTCGTGCGCCCATTTCATGCTTCCATAGTATTTATCCATTCCAGTGATATCAATATAATGCTCATCAATAGATGCCTTTTCAAAGGCAGGGGAATTAGCTGCAATAATTTCCGTAACATCATTGGAATATTTAGAATATGAATCCATATCTCCTTTCAAAAAAATAGCATCGGGGCAAAGGTACTTAGCCATCTTGGTAGGCATTGCCGAATGTACGCCAAATGCCCGTGTCTCATAGCTGCATGATGCCACGACACCTCTGTCGGATAGTCCTCCTATGATTAATGGTTTGCCATTAAAGGCAGAGTTCTTCAACCGCTCCACAGATACAAAAAAGGTATCCAGATCCAAATGTACAATAGTTCGGGTGCTCATAGTGATTACTTATTTGTCCTGATTCATAATGCTTAAATATACGTCATATATCATGCTTAATATTTCGGCAAAATTACGAATAGTTTTTGTAATGGCAAAACTTTATTCCGAGGATTAAAAAACCATTTTTGATACAAATTAGGATAAAGGCATTTCGAAATCTTCAATACCATTAACCAAAAAAGCAGCTTTTTATAGAAGTTTACTTAATAATAAGATGTTAAAATACAAAGTCCATTCTGAAACATTTTTTCAATAATAATTGTATAAAGCCTAAAAAAATTTTATAGTTTCAGAAATATTTCCTAATTTTGCATCCGAAATGAAAAAATACATATACCTAATTCAGACAATTTTCCTCCTAAGTTTTGTAAGTTATACAGCTTTTGGACAGGGATTAATTAACAATGGTGCTTACATTGTTTTAAGTTCAGGACCTTATATTGAAATTAATGGCAGCACCGGAAACTATCTTAATCAAGATGCTTCGGGACCAAGTTATGGACGAATTACTGTCAATACTTCCGGTACGATTGATGTCAATGGAAATTGGACCAATAACTCTGCCGATCCTACTGATAATGTTTTTACATCAAGTGTCGGAACGGTTGAATTAGTAGGCACTGCACAAGTTATTGGCGGAACCGCCTCTACCTATTTCAACAACTTAAATCTTCTTGGTTCTGGAACAAAAACGTTGAATGTAAATACCCTTGTAGGAGGTGGCTACTCATCCCCGACAGGTATTCTTGCTGTTGGTTCTGATGTAATGGATCTGAATCAGCATACCTTGACGATGAATAATCCGGCAACTGGCGGCATTACATATAGTTCGGGATATATTATCAGTGAAACAAATACTGCTGTGAATCCAAGTATTATCAAATGGAATATAGGTACCAGTACTGGCTCTTATGTTTATCCTTTTGGAGTTTCCGGTACCCAGATTCCTTTTACTTTTCAAAAAACAACTGCGGGTTCATCCAATGTTTCAGTTTCTACACGCGCAACAGCATCAAACGATAATACTCCTTATGCAGGCATAAGTGATAATGGCACTGTACCTGCGGTATCGAATATGTTAAGTGTTTGGGGAGGTTCGGCGGTAACTTCTGTTATTGACAGATGGTGGGATATTTATGCATCAGCAGCCACCACCGCAAATGTTACTTTTACCTATCGCGGCTCTGAAAATACAATGACTGTTAATCCAACAGGACCTATCAGGGCACAGCATTGGAATGGTACAGGTTGGGATTGGCCTTTGGGTGCCGGAACAGGCGTTATTGCTGGCACAGGAACAGCTACAGTTAATGGCGCAAGCACTTTTTCCCCATGGATTTTAGTTGCTTCTTCAGCACCGCTTCCCATTGAATTATATAGCTTCACATCAACCTGCCAAGGAAATAGCGTTTCATTAAACTGGATTACAGCATCTGAAACAAATAATTCTTATTTTACCGTTCAAAGAAGTGCCGATGGAAATAATTTCGAAGATGTAACCAATATTACCGGCAAAGGCAACAGTAATACAATGGTTAATTATTCATACATTGATACTCATCCATACAGCGGTCTGTCTTATTATCGTTTGAAACAAACAGATTTCAATAATGACTTTACTTATTCTCCAATAATTATTAGTGATTGCGGCATTAGCGGATTTGATATTGTTAACGTAATTCCTGATGAAAACAATCACATAACTACTTTTAATTATTCAGTAGAGGCTAACGGTTCCTATCACCTATCGGTCTATGACCTTTTGGGAAATTTAATAATCAATAACGATTTGCATCCTGAGGTTGGATTTAATAAAGTAGTACTCGATTTTTCTTCCTTTGCACATTCCATGTATCTGATAGTTCTGAGTAATAATACCAAATCTATTACTCGAAAATTCATCTATTAATTAACAAAAGAAATTAATATTTAAAAGGTTTATAAAATGTAAAGCCCTGACTCAATGTCGGGGCTTTTTATTTAATTAATCCCTATTTCCTATCTTTGCCGCCTAAAGAATATTAAATGAGTGCTAAAATAATTAATGTAGGAACGATAGCTTGTGGTAGCCCGCAGCTTTTCATCATCTCCGGTCCTTGCGTTATTGAAGAGGAATCCTTGATGATGCACACTGCCGAAGAGCTGATAAAGATTGCTGAAAGATTGAATGTGGGCTTGATATTTAAGTCCTCTTATCAGAAGGACAATCGCAGTTCCTTGAAGTTTTATAAAGGTCCCGGATTGCAAGAAGGTTTGAAGATGCTGGCGAAGATAAAAAAGGAATTCAATGTCCCGATTCTATCTGATGTTCATTACCCTGAACAGGTTGCTGCTGCTGCCGAAGTCCTTGATATCATTCAGATTCCTGCTTACCTTTGTATGCAAACAGATTTAGTTGTTGCGGCTGCAAAGACCGGTAAAATTATCAACCTTAAACATGGTCAATTCCTTGCTCCTGAAAACATGATTAAACCTTGTGAAAAGGTTGTTGAATCAGGCAATGACCAGATACTTCTTACCGAGCGTGGTTATACTTTTGGATACAATGATCTGGTGGTTGATCCTCGTAGTTTTTATCATCTTTCAAAGACAGGTTATCCTGTGATATTTGACATCACACATTCTATACGCAAGTATGGAATTCCAAGTGCCGATCCTAAAGGTGGTGCTCGTGAATTCCTTCCTGTTCTTGCACGTGCTGCCGTAGGTGCAGGGGTAGATGGCTTGTTCATAGAGGCTCATCCAGATCCTTCAAAAGCCTTGTGTGATGCAGCAAGTCAATATTATCTCAATCATCTTGAAGAGTTCTTAAAACCTTTAATAGAGATTCATGATCTCGTTAAATCCCAAGAAGCCCTTCCAATTAATCAATAACATATTACGTTTATTAACTCATAATTCATAACTAATAACTCAAAACTCAAAAAAAATGGAATTATACCTCGATTCAGTAGATTTTAAAGAAATAGAAGAAGCAATCAAACTTGGCGTTGTTTCTGGATTAACAACCACTCCGACCTTCATGCACCGGCATGGAATCACGGATATTGATGGAGCCATTGTAAGGCTTTCTAAGATGGTTCCGGTATTGCAAGTGGAGGCATTGGGAGATACCGCCGAAGATGTCTTAAAAGAAGCTCAACGTCTCCTTGCATTGGGTCTTGATAAGAACAAAACAGTTTTTAAAATACCTGTTTCCAATATCGGTATCCAATCCTGCAAACTCCTTCGTGACAAGGGTTTGATGGTCAATGTTCATTTGATTTATTCATTGAATCAAGCATACATGGCGATGCAAGCCGGAGCTAATTATGTATGTCCTTTGGTGGGTCGTTTGCAGGATCAGGGACATGATGCATTGCAATTAATTGGTGAATGTGTTGATGCCGTCGAACGTTATGGATACAATACCAAAATCATGTTTTCATCCGTGCGAAATGCCCAGCATGTGCGTGATGCAATCAACATCGGAGCGCACACAATCACTGTTCCCTGGAGCATCATGAAGAAGCTTACAGAAAACAACTTTACGACCCTTGGCACCGATCAATTCATCGAGCATACCAAGCTGATGACCGTCAAGGTAAAAGACATATTGAGCAATGCCAATCCTATCTGCAAGCCCTCTGATACCTTGCTTGATGCGTTAGTAAAAATGACTGATGCCAAGTTCGGGGCGGTATGTATTATGGATGATAAAAACAATCTGGTAGGTGTCTTTACTGATGGCGATGTTCGTCGTCATCTGAAAGAGAAAGGCAAAGGAATCATGGATAATAAAATGGGAGACTTCACTTACAAAGCTCCCGTAACAATCAACGCAGAAGCCTTGCTGGCAGACGCTGTTGATACCTTCAAGAAGAATAAAATAGATAACATTCTGGTCCTTGAAAACAATACTCCTGTTGGCTTTATTGACATTCAAGACCTTGTGAAGATGGGCTTGATAGGTTAATTATTTAAGGGAAAAACAATAATGAATAATGAACAAGGAATATTGAATACTCAAGGAAAAAGGTTCGTTTGTTTTATTTCATTATTCAATATTCCTTGTTCATTATTCAATATTCTTTCTTTATGTTTTCTCCCGAAGAAGTTCTAAAGATTCACAAAGATAATGGTGCAGAGATTCATGCGCCCATAAATATCTTCACTAATAATATCAAAATCGTCAAAGGCATTATCCTTGACTGGGATGGCGTATTCACCAATGGAATCAAGGGAGAGAACGATCACAGCGGTTTCTCGGAGATTGATGCCATGGGCTTGAATCTTCTTCGTTTTTCGTTATGGAATCGCGTCAAGATCATGCCTCAAATATTCATTGTTACAGGCATGCACAATCCCTCTGCCGTTGCCTTTGCGAGGCGCGAATCTCTTACCGCAGTTTATCAGGGTGTGAAGCAAAAAGACAAGGCAATTCAACACATCAAAGAGAACTTCAATACCGTCCCGAAAGAGTTGATTTGTGTCTTCGATGATGTGCTGGATATGGCTATGGCGAAGGATTGCGCACTACGATTTTTGGTCAACAGGAAATCCAATCCTTTGTTCATCAAATATGTCAAGAACAAGAAATGGTGCGATTATATTACCTCCTCCAATTCCGGCGAGAACCCTGTCCGTGAGATATGCGAATTCCTTATTGGCATTGGCGGCAACTACGAAAAGACCTTGGACGACAGGATTAATTTCGCTTCCAATTATACCCAATATTGGGAAGAAAGAAAAGCGATAATTCCGAATAATTATGAATTATAAATGCTGAATTATTAATTGAATGGCATTCCTAATTCCTAATTTTTAATTCCTAATTGGTTTCATCATCGTCTTGTTGTTGCGCCTGAAAAGTCGCAATCACAAGACGATGAAAGATATTTTATTAAACGAGAAATAGCATTCTGTAGTTATGGGGGTGTAGGACAAAATGCACTTTGAAGCAAATATTTTAATGTCGCTTGTCATTCCGACGAAGGAGGAATCCTATTCCATCAATAATAGGATTCCTCCTTCGTCGGAATGACAAGCGTGAATAGTACCTTATTCCAAATAAGTGCAATTTGTCGTACACCCAGTTATGGGCAGTTCTCTTTTACTAAATATATTATTAGTAATTTCGCGCCATTATACAATGATCAAGTTTTATAACATTAGTAATAGCGTGGTGGGTATGCAAAGCGACAATAGCATAATGCCTGATTCCAAGGTACATATTGGATTATTCAAGGTAAATATTGAATTATTAAAGAATAATGCTCTTCGTAATCTAATGTGTATTCAATTATCAGAAATGAATATTCTTTTCTCACTACCGAGTATTACTCCAGCCAAAGATTATATACTTTGCTGGCAAGTATGTATTCTTTTATCACTAAGGAATATACTTTCATGCCAGAGGCATACTCTTTCATTCCCAAAGTATATTACTTGCTGGCGAAGGAGTATTCGTTTCTCACAAATGAATATTCATTTCTCATTAATGAATACACTTTGCTCACGAATGAGTATTATTACTTCAGTGGATAGCATTCATCGGCTATTAACTAAGACTTATACAATTAATAGATAATAAAACAAAAAAAATGGCAGTAATTAAACAGGGAAAGGTAAAACGTAGTGGCTACAGGGAAGAAACAAATCATGGCAAAATAGTAGCATTAATTTCCAAATGCCTGGCTGCCGGAAGGGGTGCAGTATTATATAAGGACCCGAACATATCGGCACTATTTTATAGTGATGGTGATGATGCAAAAGAGGCTTTGGAAAAGGCTATGAGCGATTATAAAAACCGAACCAATGGTGGTAGCATCTTGAATATTGAAAATAAGATGGCATTGGTAGTTATCTGGGTGGATAGCTATGCAGACCAAGTGGAGGTGATTGCTAATGACCCTGCAAATCGCACTACCCAGCAGGAGGCTGTGGCGAATATCGGGCTGGCGGGATTGCCTGCCCAAAAAATGGGTAAGAATACCAAGGGCAAGCCTGCTAAACCTGTTCTTACCGGTGAATATTTCTCTGGCGGAATCCTTAAAATTAAATTAACCAATGGACGTGCCTATCAATTTACCTCCATAACTTATGTTGCCGTATCAATACCTCCTGCCTCCGACCCTGCTGTTGCGCCCGCAGTCGTAACCATAACGGGCGATCAGGTATCTGTAAAATGTGCAGCAGCAGTTCAAGTGATGTCGAAGACTATTAAAGGAAAATCAAGAACAGCAAAATTCGTCGGAGCCGATCCTTTATTAAGCTATAATATTTATGCCTTCACCCAGAATGGTAAGAAATTGGTAAGCGAAATATCTGCTGTGATTACGGTGAATGCATAAATAATTTAAGGTTTATTTTTTATGAATGTCCGTCTTGATACCTAACAAAGGAAATAATGAATATTGAACAAGGAATAATGAATAATGATTTGGAATTCTGACAAATACTGAATTCTCTAATTCATTCATTCTTATTTCAACCTTACTTCCTTCAACATTCATTATTCCTTGTTCAATATTCATTATTTTAACAAAATTAGGTATTAATACGGACAATCATATTATTTTTTATAGTTTAAGGTTGTATGCGAAACTTTATACCTCAAACTTATTTCCTCCTTTTATGATACCATTCCCCGCAAGGGGTGGTGCAATAAAAGGATGCTACTGATTATTAAGCACGAAAGGATTCGTATCTTTGCAGCCAAATTAAAAAATAATTTATGAATATAGAAGTAGAAAAATTGAAGTTAATAGAATGGTTGATTTCCCTTCGCGATGAAGCTACCATTGAGAAATTGAAATTCTTCCATGAACATAGTGTTGATGCTGCTGATTGGTGGGATACTATTTCCGAATCTGAAAGGGATTCCATCGAAAGAGGAATCATGGATGTCGAGAATGGCAAAACAATTCCTCATTCGGAAGTAAAAAAGAAATATGGAGAGTGGCTATAAAATTGGTTCTACTGGGAATTTTGTAAGAATTTTAGTTTACAAGAATTTAATTAGATAAAACTTAACCACAGACTTCACAGATTAACACAGATTTTGTTCGAACAGAATCTGTGTTAATCTGTGAAGTCTGTGGTTAAGTTTTATCGCTTTGAATCTTTGTTAATATCTCGTTATAACTATTTTCCCACAAAATTCCCAGTAGAACCATAAAATTGAATGGTCAGAGGAAGCCACAAAAAACCTTGACAGAATAATTGATTACCTGAAACGAGAATGGACAGATAAAGAAATAAGGAATTTTGTCAGCAAACTTGATAAAGCAATTAATCTGATTTCTACTAATCCGAATTTATTCAGACTTACCAATAAAAGGAAGAATATTCGCAGATGTGTATTAATGAAACAAGTGAGTATTTACTTTAGACATGCAGAGGAATCTGTTTATATTATTTCAATATTTGATACCAGGCAGAGTCCTGCAAAATTAAAAGATTAAACTCTTTTTCTATTCGCCTTTTATGCGACCATTCCGCCCTTGCGGTGGTGCAATAAAAGGATGCTGCTGATTATCAAGCCCGAAAGGATTCGTATCTTTGCAGCACATGAAGCAACCAAAATATCAGTTAAGAGCTGAAAAAGGATTAACAGTATTCGAGTTTGAAAGCGAAGGACCCAAAGGAACAATTCCTAAACTGATAGTATTCACGGAAACCAACTTGAATGGTTTTTATAACCTTGCATTTGGAGATAAAGATAAAAGAACCGGAAAGATTAATGATAAAATAATATCTAATAATAATGATGCTGATAAAGTATTTGCAACTGTTGTTTCTTCTATATATGCGTTCACCGATAAGTATCCGGAAGCCATGGTTTACGCCACTGGCAGCACACTCTCAAGAACTCGTTTATACAGAATGGGAATCACAAAATATTATGATGATGTAAAAAAGGATTTCCTTATTTATGGACAAAAGAAAGATGGTTGGGAAGCGTTTGAATTGAATGAAGAGTATGAAGGATTTGCTGTAATTAGAAAAAAATAGTAATTTTGCACCATGACAATAAAAGAATTGAACAAGCGAAAAACTCCAATAGTGATAATTGACAAATCATTGGAGAAGTACAAAGGAGAAGATTTATTTCCAGAAAAACTTGATAAAGCTAATGAGGTATTGAGGACAATCGGAATTCCGAAAGTCAATAATTCCAAGCACAAGAAGAAATAATTTTTCTTCCCTCCTTTTATGCTACCATTCCCCGCAGGGGTGGTGCAATAAAAGGATGATGAATCAATTGACAATTTACAATGGACAATTGACAATTAAAAGGCGACTCCTTCTGTCAATTATCAATTGTCAATTGTCTCAACTATTCTTAGCCTTCTGTTTGGCTTCGAATTCTTTGATCAAATCCTCATCGCTTTTGCCCATGTGATCTAAGGAAAATTTCACATCTTTTGCAAGTTCGTGATCAGGATATTTCTTCATGAATTCTTCGTAAAGTTTCTTTGCTTTCTCTGTGCCGTGAAGTTGGTTTTCATAAATAAATGCTTCCATAAAAAGACAGAAAGGAGCACGTTTGCTGGCAGGATAATTCTCATAAACTTTGTTGTAGCAATTCACTGCTTCCATGAGGTAAGTCAAGCCACTGGCAAGCCTTCCGGCTCTGAAAAGATATTCAGGAACACTGTCATTCTTCGGGAAACTGTCAGCAAAGTTTTTATAGGTGCAAAACAAATCATAAATCTTTTTCTTATCAGGCATTTTACTGGTATCCTTTGCAACAGTTTTCTCCATATTCATAAGGCGATCCTGGGCTTTCTTTTCAGGAGACTGGCAAGAAGCAATGATACTGATTAAGGCAATTGCAAGAGTTGTTTTAATAACGTTTTTCATCATACTATTTTATCTTTTATTCATGTATTTTAAAGGGAATTTCATTTTATAATCAACCTTCACATTGCCTTTTGAAACATCAAAAAGTTTATTCTTCAGCATTCGTTTTCTAATAAAAGAAATCCTGTCGGTGAATAACATTCCATCAATATGATCGTATTCATGCTGAATGATTCTTGCCTGCAATCCTTTGAATTCTTCCGTAAATTCATTGAAGTTTTCATCCAAATAATTCAAGGTAATAGAAGGCTGCCTGTAGATGTCTTCTCTGATAGTCGGAATGCTCAAACACCCTTCATTATAAGACCATTCCTCACCCACTTGATTCAACATTTTGGCATTGATAAATACCTTTCTGAAGTCTTTTAATTCCTCTGCCTTTCCATCTTTATATAAAGGTATTCCATCAACAATAAACAAACGAATGGAAAGTCCTATCTGTGGTGCTGCCAAGCCCAAGCCATTTGCTTCGTGCATGGTCTCAAACATGTTTTCTATAATCTCTTTTAAGTCTGGGTAATCTTTGGTAATCGGTTGTCCCATCTTCTTTAGAATAGGATCGCCATACGCTAATATCGGTAGTATCACTTGAGTATTAAGTATTATGAATTAAGTCCTAAGTTTAAGGTTTTATGTTCTAAGAAAGATTGCAAGAGAATCGTTGCGCTGATAGTATCCACAAGGCTTTTGTTTTGTCTTGCTTTCTTCTTTAATCCGGAATCTATCATGGATTGAAACGCCATCTTGGAAGTAAATCTTTCATCTAATCTTTCGACAGGAATTGTTGGGAATAATTTCTTCAATTGTTTCACGAATACATTCACCAATGCCGCGGATTCAGAGGGTTCATTCATCATTGTCTTTGGTTCGCCAACCACTATACATTCCACTTCTTCCTTCGCAAAATAATCTTTCAGGAATGTCATAATATCCTTTGAATGCACCGTCGTCAATCCATTTGCTATTAACTGCAACGGGTCGGTAACTGCTATCCCCACTCTTTTACTTCCGTAATCTATTGCCATGATTCTTGCCATCGGGCGCAAAGATACAATTCCCACTTAAATTAGGAATTAGTTTCATCATCGTTTTATTGCAGCTCCCAAGAGGTCGCTGTCTCAAAACGATAAAAGAATGAAACCGGACTGGTAGGCTTTAGCCTTCCTGTATGGTAGCAAGTTTTTTTAATGTTGTATTTAAGAAGGTATTATGATTAATAAACGGGCAACCATACAGGAAGGCTGAAAAAGCCTACCTGTCCGATTTCTATCGTCAAATTGTATCGTCAAATTATTTAAAAATCATTACACATAATAACTATATAATAGTTATCTGTTGATGGTGAAAGTTTGCGATATGAATTACCTTCTTCATTAATAACAATTACATTTATTAATGGAATATTACCGATAGATCCTTCTGTTGATGATAGATAAACACCATGATATAATGAATGAAGAAAAGGATTCGAAGGATAATGTTTAATAATAGATTCTAAGCCTTGAATAGAAGGTATATACCAACCATCAATTGCATAAGATAAAACATCAGAATTTTCATATTTTCTTTTTAGTAATTCAGTGTTTATTGCACCATTATATCTGGTAGAATATAGTGAATCACTCCGATCTAATTTTATTCCATTATATTTATTTATGCCCAAACTTTTCCCGCCTTCGAGATATTTAATAATAGTGCCATGTTTATTTGTACTATCAACATAAATTACAAATCCTCCTCCTAATTGATCACCTACTTTAAACGATTCACCATTAGTTTCTATATGTGGTTTAACAAAGGTTTTTGCGTTATTTTTTAAATTATTGTTCTCACTAGATTTATCTTTTATTGTCTGAACATTCTTGTCAATTAACGAATTTGATGATTGTTCTGTTTCCATACTACCAATGAAATTATTGCTTTCTATTACATAAGCATCACCAAACCTAGTGAATGAAATCATTATCGTTTTTGTAATTCCAAATACAACTTCTACCGAATAATCCATTCTCATATTTGTTCCATTTTCTTCATTAAAAAATCCTAAAACAGGAGAACCATCTTTATCAACTCTTCTGCTTATTCCATCAATTTTAAAGGATATTGTTCCACATTCAGGTGAGGATAAACTAAAATAATTATCAGTAAAACAAACAGCAATTGGCTTGTTAATAGTGATGTCTCCTTTCTCTGTTAAATGTATAAAAGATGTTGCGGCTATACATCTTAAATTTTGGCTTTTTGTTAATAGTACCAAAAATACAAATGAGATTAAAAGTATAGTTTTTTTCAAAATGGGTCACATGTTAAATTAAAAGAAATATCATTCAATTTTTTTACTTATTAATCAAATTAATACCTTTTATAGTAATTCTATAAGATTTTTGTTCACTTGGATTTCTACCCATTGTTTTTGATATCATATAACCATTCTCAACGAGTAAATTTATTAAATAATATAATTCTCCACTTTCACGGAATATTTTTAATTCCTCAATTGTTTTTAATTGGACTTGATAAATACCTAATGGATATGGAGGATCTTTTTCACACCAATTTTTAATCGCATTAAGTACAAGAATAAATTTTCCATCATTTTCCATTTTAATATATTATTAATGCCCGCAACCAAAATGGCGCAAGTCAGCGGCGCAAAATTACAAAACAAATCGTCATTCCAACATTTTATCTATCCCACAAGCTTCTTATTCACTTACTATTTTCCCCACCAAATCCTCAATCCCCTTTATCCACGCCACTTTCCACACTTCCACCAACCCTTGTTATTAAAGAAAAAAGCATCGCGGCTTTCGGTAATGACCTGCTTACTGTAGATAATTACTTACTTACCGTGGTAAATGTCTTCCTTGCCTTAGCAAATATGTTCCTTGCCTTAGCAAGTATACCTGCTTGCCTTAGCAAGTAACCCTACTTGCCTTAGCAAGTATACCTACTTACCTTAGCAAATGTCTTATTTGCCTTAGCAAATGTCTTACTTGCCTTAGCAAGTATACCTACTTGCCTTAGTAAGCAATACAATTACTTGAGTAAGCATATCATTATGCTCTGTACATGCCATATTTACTAAAGATGATGCCTTTTGATGCTAAGCTAATATCCTAAAAGCTTGAGCTATTAGGTTATTTTCTAAAGCTGAATAGTTAAGTTTCAGGAATAAGGGTATAGGGTATAAAGGTATAAAGGGAATTTTTATACCTAATATCCTTATACCTCTATACCCCTATACCTTATACCCTTAAATCAAATCAATGAATAAGGTCCGCAATACACCATTTGTTCCATTGTCATTGATACACTGATGTGACACCCAATACCTTCCTGGAGCAAGCCCGCTAAATTGTTTAAATGCATTTTGAGTGGCTCGCTGCATGACTAAGACTGTACCACTACTGCCCAAATCCATTCGTGGATGCAACCAACATTTAAAACATCACCGATACAGTGAAAACTTCCAGAAGTAGTATCCTGGAAAAGACCAAAGACATTCTTGGTTCTTCTCCAAAAGATGTGGTTAGAAATTTATAATAGAAAAGTTGATATAGATTCACAGATTTAAATGTAAAATAAGAAATTACACTAATCGGAATCAGTAAAACAAGACCTGTCATGCCGAAAAAGTACCCTACGGGATTTGCTTTTGGGATGGTTGAAAAAATTTTTTGGCGTGGGCAAGAATTGATGGTATGTGGGCAAGAATTGATGGAGGAGGCGTAAGAATTGATGGAGGAGGTGTGAGAATTCATCGAGGTAGCGTCAGAATTCATGGAGGTAGCGTGAGAATTCATGGAGGAGGCGTGAGAATTAACGGAGGTAGCGTGAGAATTCATGGAGGAGGCGTGAGAATTAACGGAGGAGGCGTGAAAATTCATGGAGGTAGCGTCAGAATTCATGGAGGAGGCGTGAGAATTAACGGAGGAGGCGTGAGAATTCATTTTTGCAGTATTAAATTTGATATTTTGGTTTTATTAATCCATTTATGACTGCGACCTTTTTGGGAAGCAACAAGACGATGATGTACTCAATTAAAATTTTGGTAGTAGGAATTAGCATGATTCTTTATTCCTTCCCTTTTAGTTATTTTGCGGCATATATTAATAGGAGCATGGTAGAAGAAATAATTAATCGTGCATGGGAGGATAAATCTTTGTTGAAGGATGAAACGACCGTGATGACAATAAGAAAAGTCATTGATAAATTAACCGATGGAACGCTGCGTGTGGCGGAGAATAAGGGCAATGGATGGGTCGTGAATGAATGGATCAAGAAGGCTGTCCTGCTTTATTTCCCTATCCAAAAGATAGAGGTTATTGATGCCTTTCCTTTTCAATATAATGACAAGATTCCTTTGCAGAAAGGCTTGGGCGAACGCGAGATTCGTGCTGTGCCCGGGGCTATTGCAAGGCATGGTGCATATATCGGGAGGAATGTTATCCTGATGCCTTCTTTTGTGAATATCGGTGCATACATTGATGATGGAACGATGGTTGATACATGGGTTACTGTGGGTTCCGGCGCGCAGATCGGCAAGCATGTTCACTTGAGTGGCGGCGTTGGCATTGGTGGTGTGCTGGAACCTGTTCAGGCGGCTCCTGTGATCATTGAAGATGGTTGTTTTATTGGTTCGAGATGTATTGTTGTGGAAGGGATTCGGGTGGAGAAGGAAGCTGTCCTTGGGGCTAATGTCGTGCTCACGATGTCCACCAAGATTATTGATGTTACCGGTGCCGAGCCTGTTGAATACAAGGGTTATGTTCCTTCGCGCTCTGTTGTTATTCCAGGTTCTTATACCAAGAAATTTGCTGCCGGAGAATACCATGTTCCATGTGCTTTAATTATCGGGAAGCGAAAGGAATCTACCGACAAGAAGACTTCCTTGAATGATGCTTTGAGGGAGTATAATGTGGCGGGGTAAGATCTGTTTTTAGAAACTTAAAAACATAAGATTTAACTTATGGAAAATACCTATAGATTTCCTTTCTATGAAGCAACCGAACAATCTCTATTTGATCATTAATAATATAAATTCCTAATCGGTAATCACCAACACGAATTCTATAATGATACTTGTATCCGATTAATTTCTTAAGGTTATGAATTTCGTTCAATGAATCAGCCTTTTCTATTGCTTCAATTGCTTCAACAATTTTCTTATTAAGATTTTTATCCTTAAGCTTAGCAATATCTTTATTAAAAGAATCGCTGAAAGTAATCTTCATCCTTAGGATTTCAGCTTCTTCATGATGGTTGCTCTTGAAACCTTTTTAGTTTTTCTTCCCTCATCAATTGCATTAGCAAGACCAATGTCTTCCTTCATTTCAGGAGTTAATTCAGTTCCTTTTATGTTCATACGGTGAGCAATCTCCAATAGGAGTTTTGCTTCCTTATCATTTTTCGCTTCAAGAATTATATGTGTCATATTTATAAATATTAGTTGCTGCAAAGATACGAAAACAATAGACAAAGGAATGTCATAAATGTGGATTTGTCGGAAGGGTTTTGAGATTTGAGGCTTTAATTAATCCTTACCGATGAATTAAAGTTGAGTCATTCATATTTGATTTAAGAGTTCTATTGAAGTAATATTGAACCCCTTCTAATTCACTTTGGTTTTGATAACTATTCTCAAATGGAAGACAAGATTTGCAATCAACTTTATAATATGAATATGAAGCATTCACCCCTGAAATAGTATCTATTACATTTGCCTTACGAATGACCACAAAGTAATTATAATTACTTAACCCAGAATAATTGGGAATATTTTTTGCATAAAATAAATCGTCATTAATTTCCAGAAGGATTGTCTTTCTACTTCCGAAACTTATAGTATCAAAGAATAAATAACATGAATCAATAGGATTATAATTGTTCTTATCGGTCAATATAATTTGCATATTATTTAGCTGTTCATCTGTAAAACCTGTTAACGAATCATTAGTTACATATAAATATATAAATGGTACTTGCGGGGGATAAATGCAGTCCTGATGTGGAGTGCAACAAGATGTCGCAAAAAGAATAAGACCAAAGAATACTATTTTTTTCATCCCCGCAAAAATACTAATCTTTCATTAACAAATTCCTGCTCTCCCAAACTTTTCTTTAATTAGCACCGATGAAATTATTAATTCAAATTCTAACAGCCATGCCTCCGAAGCCTTCATTACTCATCAGCAGAGTATCCGGTATTGTGACGACCACAGGTCTCGGAAGATGCAGAACGCTGTAATCATTAATTTACTTTTTCCTTCCAAAGGGATTGTGCAGGCTTCGACTTCAAGGTTCATAAAGTCAGGAGTTCAGATTAATTTCTATGGTATCAAACTTACTGAATTTAAAAGAAGAATTTCCTTTCCTATTATTCAAACATATCTTCCATTCAACAAAATCTTATTCCCAAAAATGGTTGTTAATCTCTGGGATATGAACCACATTGCCTGGAAGAATAATCTCCCTCTCTGTCGGATGGACCACATGTTCTGGAAAAATGTTCTCCCGCTCTGCCGGATGAACTACATGTTCTCGAAGAATGTTCTCCCGCTGTGCCGGATGGACTACATATTCTCGAAAAATGTTCTCCCGCTCTGCCGGAAGAACTACATATTCTCGAAAAATGTTCTTACGCTCTGTCAACAGAACTACATATTATGGAAATATGTAGTTACTATTCGAGGGATTATGGGGAATATTATGGGGAAGAATCATCGCAACAAGCTAAAAACTAACTTATCATATACAAAATGGCACGCTCACTGAAAAAACCTTGGTGGTCTCTTTTGATTCCAAAACAAATAACCTGGTGGAAAAATTATCCTAAAGCATTGGAGAAATACCAGGATGAACTGGAAGTAACTGATGATGAATTAAAACAAGCGCAGGATGATTCTGCAATGTTTTTATACTGCTATGCTCAAAATGCAAATACCATATCTTATAAGGAATCATTTATGGTTTATTTGAAAGATGTAATATATAGCAAGAAAAAAGGGGGAGAAGAAGCATCGCCAAATTTGACGGTATTGGCAAAACCAACGTTAGTAAAAAAAGGTATCATGCCCCGCACTTTTAAATATATTAAAATGTTGAGAACACGAAAAGGTTTTACATCAACCATAGCAGTTGCATTGAAAGTGGTTGGAGAGGATATAGCACCATTTAATGGTGATACTTTTGTTGCACAAGGAAAAGGTAAAACGACTCACGATGGAAATTTGATAGGGTATGTAATAGGTACTTATCTTGATGGAGCAGGAATTTTCAGACAGCGTGGAGATGATCCTGAATTTCATTTTATAAAAAGTATTTTCGGAGGCTTCTATTTGGATGATGAACCGAATTTGGAAGTGGGTCCCGAAACAAGACAATACCATGTAAGAGGCATTATCAATAATGAATATGTTGGCTTTCCAAGCAAGCCGTTTTCCTTGACCTGGACCAGCCCTCCACCGACGCTTGATGCAGGGGATGATAAAACTGAAATAAAAGCAGAAGAACCTAAAGCATAAGAACATTTTTAGAATTTTCATTAAGCAAGAAAAGCTCTCTTCGGAAACGAAGGGAGCTTTCTTTTTTTGGGGGGGAATAATTAGAATTCAGAAATTTTGATTAATCCTTCCAAAGCAATATTACATTAATAATAAATAATAAATAAAGTTTTGGATAATAATAAATCTTTTCCTAATATTGCAGCCTTAAAACAAATAATTAATGGGAACGCCGATGCCTGAACCAAGTAAGCGAAACAAATAAATAATAAATAAAATGAAAACTTTTAACAAAATTATCGTAATCGTGATGTGTGCTTTTGCACTTTCCACAACCCTCCATGCGCAAAATGTCGTAACGCTCCAGAGCGGCGGCAATGCGTACTTCTTCAACAATATTGATGATGCCGTTTCGGTGGCTAATCCTGGTGATTACATCTATGTCCCCGGTGGCGTGTGGGCTATCAACAACATTATTCATACTGGCGTGAATATTGTCGGTGTAGGATATAATCCAGATTCATGCGGTGCTACTGGAACTACCAAAATCACTGCCCCTGGTGCTTGCTATAACTTTATCATGATTAGTGGAGGAGCTGATAATGGTTCATTTACGGGAGTTCAGTTTTTAAATACTGTTAGCTTTGGCGGTGATTGTAATGTTGGAAATGAAGCGGTAAATAATTATTCCTTTTCAAGGTGTCGTTTTTCAGGGACTTATGGTAATATTTGCTTTTATGCAGGATGGAGTAATATTGCGCCAAGCACTAATTTGTTTCTGTCAGAAAATGTTTTCGATAATCAGGTTGAAGGATATTCAATATCAGGAGTTACAGCTACCAAGAATATTTTCACAAATTACATAGACCAAGTTGAAGCCAGCACTTTCAATAATAATATCTTTATGATTGCGGGTCAATGGAAATTCTTTAGTACCAATAATTGTTCTTTGAATAATAATATCGTAATAGATAATAATGGTGCTCCAAATTATCTATACTCCAACTGCAATGGAAATATCACCACCAATACTATCTACAATGAACCATACAATAACAATTATAACAACACAGAGATCGGTGGTATTTATAGCGCATCGCCTATCTTCGTAAATTTCACAGGCTTTACTTTTGATGTTCATGCTGACTATCATCTTGCAGGCGGCTCTCCTGGAATTGGTTATGGAAATGATGGCACCGATGTAGGGATATATGGAACAGCGGTGCCTTTCAAGGAAGGTGGCGTACCATTTAATCCACATATCCAATTGCAATCCATCGGCACCACGACGGATTCGCAAGGGCATCTTCCTATTCTTATCAACGTAGCTGCACAAGGTAATTAATCATTCATTAATCGCCACGAATTTCACGGATTAATTCGTGAAATCAATGGCTAAATAATTAATAAGATGAATAAGATAAAATTTCTTTTATTCGTGCTCTTCCTGTCTTTTAAGATAGGCAATGCACAGCAGCTCACGAGCTATGAATATTGGTTCGACAGCAATTATGGCGCAGTTGTTACTGTTCCTTTAATCAGCACTCCTGCCGAACTTTCACTGAATACTTCTATCAGCACTACTGGCTTGACTACCGGCTTCCATTTCGTTCATTTTCGATTCCAGGATATTAATGGAAAATACAGTTCCGTCCAGACCCAGATATTTGATAAGACTTCCCAGAACACCGGAACCAATTTTCTTATTGGTTATGAATATTGGTTTGACACCGCCTATTCAAACAAGACCAGCGTTCTGATTGCTGATTTGACTCAAGTTGATTTGAATACTATTCTTACCGCGGCGACTTTAACGAATGGTGTCCATGCCGTGCACATTCGTTTTCAGGATAATGGAGGAAACTGGAGCAGTGCCCTGTCTCAATCTTTCCTGAAGGCTGGCGGTTCTATTGTTTCCAATTCAATCATTGCATACAGATATTTTTTCAATAATAATTCTGTGAATATTGTTAATGTTACACTTCCAAGTCCGCAAAATCCTTATGATTTATTAAGCCAGATTGCTACAAGGAATTATACCCATCCCGGAATGAATACATTGAATATTCAATTTGAAGATACTACCGGATTCTGGAGTTCTATTCTTACGGATACTTTCTACAGAGATTCTATTCCTGTAGCAAACTTTACTTCAAATTCTCCGGTATGCCTCGGCAGTCCAACCAACTTTACTAATACTACAACAGAAGCAGACAGCTACCATTGGGACTTCGGCGATGGCAATAATGATACGAGCAATTCTCCAAGTCATACTTATGCAAATCCCGGAACATATACGGTTACTCTTTTTGCATATAGTTCTGTAAGTGGCTTGGATAGCAGCATTTCATACAATGTTGTTGTGAATGCTTTGCCCAGTCCTATTATTTCTGCAAGTTCCACTAATGCTACCTGCAACGGAGATTCAGTTAGTCTTGATGCGGGTGCCTGGGCTTCTTATCTTTGGACTAATGGTTCAACCGACGAAGTTATTTATGTAACATCAGGAGGAACATTTTATGTTACAGTTACAGATGCAAACGGATGTACAGGCATTGCAAATATGGCTATTACTGGTAGTTCATTGCCTACTCCTTCAATAAGTCCAAGTGGACCCACAACCTTCTGCGATGGAGGTTCAGTAACTCTATCTACTGGGAATTATACAACCTATAGCTGGAGTAATGGTGCAACCACACAATCAATTATTGCAACAGTAAGTGGAACATACAATGTAACAGTTACAGATGCGAATGGATGTTCAGCAACAGCTACTCAATCTGTTACTGTTAATCCTGTTCCAGTTCTGACAATAACTCCAAGCGGACCAACCAACTTCTGTACGGGCGGTTCTGTAACTCTTGATGCAGGTCTTCAAACATCTTACCTATGGAGTAATGGAGCTACCACCGAATCAATAGTTGTTACAGCCACAGGAAACTTTACTGTAGTTGTTTCGAATAGTTTCGGCTGTACAGCTTCTAATGGAGGGAATCAACCTTCTGGAGGAAATATTACTCAAGTCAATGGTAATCGAATCCATACTTTTACTTCAAGCGGAACCTTTATAATTCCTAATGGCTTCAATGCTAATGCAGAAGTGTTAGTTGTTGCCGGTGGTGGCGGTGGTTCTAAAGCAGGTGGTGGGGGTGCTGGTGGATTCATTGATACAACAATAAATCTTTCTTTTGGAAGTAATTTAGTTACTGTAGGAAATGGCGGAGCAGGTTCTGACGGAGATTCTCCAGGTAATGGTGAGAATTCAATATTCAGATCATTAATAGCCATAGGTGGTGGCGGTGGTGGTGGCTATAACGGTCAAGCTACAGCAGGACGAAATGGAGGATCAGGCGGTGGCGGTGGAATGAATCAAAGTTTATCTACTGAAAATGGATTTGGAGGTATTGGAACACCAGGGCAAGGCAATGATGGCGGTACTATTTCCGGTGAGAATTGCAGTCCTTGTGGTGGAGGCGGCGGTGCAGGAGGAGTTGGTGGCGCAGGAGTAAATGGAGGACAGTTTGGTGGTCCAGGTTTACCATCTTCTATTTCAGGTTCTACAGTTTATTATGCAGGTGGCGGTGGCGGTGGTTCTTATTGTGCTGGTGAAGGTGCAGGTGGTATTGGAGGTGGTGGAGCTGGTTACACAGGAAGTGGAACCGCAGGTACTCCAAACACTGGCGGTGGAGGCGGTGGAGGTGCAGGGGACTTAGGTGGTTCCGGTGCTGATGGTGGTTCTGGAATTGTCATTATTTCCTATCCTGTTAATAATAATACTGGATTGGCTGTAACTGTCAATGCAAACTTATCACCTATTATTACTGCAAGTGGAGCTACTACATTCTGCAATGGTGGTTCTGTAAATTTGGATGCAGAAGTTTATACAACTTATAATTGGAGTACCGGAGAAACTACAGAAACTATTACTGCTTCTGCAAGTGGAACTTATAGCGTTTCTGTTACTGATAACAATGGTTGTACAGGCAATGCATCTCAAGTGGTAACTGTAAACTCATTACCAACTCCATCCATAACTCCGAGTAGTTCTACAACGTTCTGTGATGGTAATTCCATTAATTTAGATGCAGGAGGTTATGCTTCTTTCTCTTGGAATAATGGAGCGACTGCTGAAGTTATAAATGTTTCAGCAAGTGGTTTGTATTCAGTAACAGTTACAGATGGAAATGGTTGTACTGGTATGGATTCTGTTAATGTTACTGTTAATCCATTACCCACTCCACCAACCATAACTCCAGATGGTCCAACAACATTCTGTAATGGAGGTTCTGTGAATTTAGATGCAGGATTGTATGCTGGTTATTCCTGGAATGTCGGTGGCAATACAGAAATCATAAATGCTACAACAAATGGAACTTATGAAGTCACCGTTAATGATAACAATGGATGTACTGCAACAGGTTCCATTGACATTACTGTAAATAGTGTATCTGCTGCAATCAATGCAAATGGTCCAACTTCCTTCTGTATTGGAGGGAATGTAACACTTAATGCCATGCCAGATTCAAATGCTTCCTATCTCTGGTCAACTGGTGAAACTACAGTTTCAATTACTGTCTCCAATACAAATAACTATACAGTAACTGTTACTGATTTGAATACAACTTGTACAGGTATAGCATCAATTGCCGTTACTTCATATCCATTCCCAACAGTTGTTGCAACTAATACAGGACCCTACTGCACAACAACAACTTTAGAGTTATCTGCAAATGGAACAAACATATTAAGCTACAATTGGAGCGGACCAAACGGTTTCACATCTACAAATCAAGATCCAACAATGGCTGATATGGAAGATATCAATATAGGAACTTATTATGTTACTGTTACTGGAAATGGCGGATGCACCGCTACTGGTTCTACGGATGTTTCTATTTCAGGTCACTCACCTTATTTCACCTTTGTTGGAATTACGGGATATACCAACTCTATTATTGATAGAGATACTGGTGGTCAATTTGACTATTATCATTTTAAGGTTATGTATTTTAGTCCTGATAATAATAAACCTGCAACAACGTTCCCACGTTTGATGATGGATTATGAAGGCAATGGTTCCTTTTTAGATCCTAATGATCGTTCTTATGTCATGCAAGAAGAAGATCCTACAGATACTAATACAGTAGATGGTAAGGTGTATTTCTTTAACGCACATATCTTGCCTACTGGCAACACATGGCAAACAAGTATTATTGCAAATGATAATTCACAATCGGCTTGTTCGGCAAGTTTCGGTCCGTTTGAAACACCAAAGGTTTTGGTTGCTCCAAACTTATACATATTTGCTAATGATATTACCTTTAGTAATCAAAATCCGGATCCATCTGCACCTTTAACAGTTTATGCAACCATTCACAATGAATCTGATTATCCGGCTTCCAACTTTGTAGTTCATCTTCACAACCAGTTTGATTCCTTAAATAATTATGGCGATATTACGGTTCCAAATATGTTCCCGCATTCAACCATAACCGTTAGTTGGAATATCACAACTCCATCTGTCCCTTCCTGGAATCCGATGCAGGTATTTGTTGATTATACCAATGTAATAGTTGAAACGAATGAATTGGATAATGTCGCAATTCGTCCATTTGTTTGTGGTGCATTCATCTTGCCTGGTGATATTCAAATTACCGCAGTTGCCAGCCCTTACTATTCTTGCAGTGGGACAACTGTTATCGGTGTTGCAGATTACCGTAATACCGCAGTTCCATTGGTAGATCCAAGTTGTGCCGGTGCTACTGTTACTATCTTTGTTCCTTCTACAGGTGCTACTTTCGTCGGATATACCGACAACTCCGGTCACTATGCTATTGGTATAAGTGGTCCTGCATCAACAGGCATTTTTCCATTTACTGTTTCCATCACTGATTATACCTTAAATGGTGATACTGCATCTACCTTTGGTGTAGTTCCATGTCCTGGTGGAGGTGGAGGTGGTGGAGGCGGTGGAGGCGGCGGTGGAGGTGGTGGCATCGGTGGAAGCATGTCCGGTTCTTCCTGTATTGCTGCAACTCAAACATACGCCGGAACATATACCATTGTAAATCCCACTTCTGATACTGTTCTAATCCCTACTTTAACAACATGGTCTGTAACACCAAGTAATGGAGTTTATCCATCTTCAGGTAGTTCATATACGACAGCTCCATTAAATCCTGGAGCGAGTCAAACATTTAATTTCCCATCGATTGTATTTACCTTACCTGGGACCTATAGTATTTGTGTTACCGGGAATTCAGATTTCAGCTTGTTGGAAAGTAACTATAGCGACAATACATTCTGTCAGAGTGTTACTGTTTGGGATGGTTGTGCTGACATTGTTCCAATTCCAAATTATTCGTTTAACTATTCCAGTTACTATCAATGTAATGAATCTAACATTCCATTCTGTCTGGAAAATATTGGAGGATTTGCTACGAACGACAGCTTCTGGGTTAGTCTTCATGTTATGCATGGAAATACAACAGAGGCAATCTATCAGCAGAAAGTTGGAAATATTCTTCCAAGATGCTTCAACAACTCTATATGTTTAAACTTCCCTCATAACTTTGCAGATAGTGGAAATTATACTTTCGTTGTTTATGCTGATACATCTAATGTTATTAATGAATGTGACGAGACCAATAATGTTATGACCATTGATGGATATGTGAACAGATGTCATCCAGATCTCTATGTTCAAGGGTGTGGGACATTTAATGTTACACCAATTGATCCATATAATTATGACAGCATAACAGTTTCTGCGGTTATTGGAAATCAGGGTGGATTTGATGCTACAGGACCTTTTGATGTTGAATTCGATGTGCCAAGCGTAGGCTCTTATTTTTATACTTATAACGGGAACCTGGCTTCTGGTGCAACAGCAACTATCAATCTAACAATACCGACACCTCCTTCTCCTGGGGCATATTTGACAGTTACCGCTGATCCTGCGAATGTTACCGACGATATATTGCAATATAATAACTCAAACTCTACTTTGTTAGGTTATGACTTTGCAATTGGACATAATTGTAATAATTATGATTGGTGGACTAATAACATTTTATGTAACCAACCAATAAATCTGTATGCGTATCTATACAGTTATGGTAATTACGTTGCTTCACATGTTAAAACAAGATTTGAGGTATCCGGTCCTGGACTTGCTCCCGGATGGAATGATTTAGGATTTGCTACAAATAATAATATCGGACTTACTTGTTCATGCCCGTATCTTGCGCAGTTACCAACTGTTTTTGCTCCTCCATTACCTGGGCAATACCAGTTAAGAATGACGGCAAACTATGATGGTTATTATCCTGAAACATCTTATGCAAATGACACGTTGGTCGTAACACTCAACAGTGTTTGTTTATCTGATTACAGGATATTATCACAGTACATAAATCCTTCTTTATTGAATCCTGCCCCTAATCAGCCAATTACTGTCGATATCACTTATGAGAACATTGGCACTTCCGATTTCAATGGTAACGATTCCGTTTACATTTCTCTTAAAGCAGATAATACTATGATTGATTCGGTTTACGACCGAGGTTATCTTGCACAAGGAGATCATAATACTATTCATATCCCAACATCATGGAGTTCTCCGATAGTTGGTATTCACGTCCTTCGTGCTGCTGTCAATAGTGATCATCATATTCAGGAAAGTAATTATGATAACAACGAAGCAACTCGTGCCGTCATAGTTGGTAATTCACCAAACTTATTCTTCACTCAATTGATGCCAAGTGACAGTACTCCTTCTTCGGGTCAAAACATTGCATTCAATGTAACTATTGGAAATAGTGGGGACTTGGATGCTGATGCTACTGTAAACTTCAGTTATGTAAATCAATCAGGGCAGCAAGTTCAATTCTATTCATACAATGGACATTTCCCAATGCATGACAGCGTGAGTTTCACCTTCCCTTGGAATGTTTTGAATGCTTCTACTTATGTTTATGGAAACATTGTGAACACTGTCCCTGGGGAGAATCGTTATGATGACAATCTTGATTCTACAAAACTTGGAGGTTTGAATATCAACTTCACCAGTTCACAGTCAACATGTCCGAATACTCAAGATGGTTCTCTTACTGTTCATGTTACCAGCGGAGTGCCTCCGTATATTTACAATTGGACTACTGGTTCGAATGATTCTACAATCACAAATCAGTCATCCGGTCAGTATTCCGTTACTATTTCAGATAATGTCGGAACTACAGGTGTTGCAACTGGTACAATTACTCCTGCTTCAAATCCGATTGGAGGAATCAGTCCTATTGGTGCAACAACATTCTGTCCTGGTGGTTCAGTATTGCTTATTTCAAATCCTTCTGATCAGTATTTATGGAGTACAGGTGAAACAACTCAAGCGATTACAGCATCTGCAACAGGAACTTATTCAGTAACGTCAACAAACAGTGCTGGATGTTCCGCAACTGCTTCTCAATTTGTATTGGTTCATGATTTACCAACTCCAACTATTACTGCAAATGGTCCAACAACGATCTGTCAGGGTGGTGGAGTAAATCTTGATGCAGGTGCTGGTTATTCATCATATAACTGGAATACCGGAAACAATACCGAAGTCATTACAGCTCACAATAACTTTACTTACATTGTGACGGTTGGTGATAATATAGGATGTACTGGAACCGGTTCTATTGATATAACAGTTAATCCAAATACTACCGCTACAATTACCCCTAATGGTCCAACGACATTTGCTCAAGGAGGAGATGTGATTCTTGATGCAGGAAGTCATACCGGGTATTCATGGAGCAATGGAAGCACAGATGAAACTATTGATGTTACAACAAGCGGTACTTACACCGTTACTGTTTCCAATCAATATGGTTGCACTGCAACTGCTTCTGTTGTTGTTACCGTTACAAATGTTGTTATCACTCCGACAATAACTCCAAGCGGACCAACAACCTTCTGTTCCGGAGGCTCTGTAAGTCTCGATGCGGGTTTATGGACTTCCTACTTATGGAGCACTGGTGAAACAACTGAATCAATCACTGTTACCACCAATGGCAACTACACAGTTACGGTTACTGATAGCAACAGCAACACAGGTTCAGCTTCTCAAAACGTTACTGTCTATACCAGCCCGAATCCTTCTATTACATTAAGCTCTCCACCTGTATTCTGTAATGGAGGCAATGTAACTTTGGATGCAGGCAATTGGACTTCATATCTATGGAGTGATGGCGAAACAATAGAAACAATTACGCTGACTACCGGTGGAAATTTCTGTGTTACTGTTTCCAATGGTAATGCTTGCACTGGAATTGTTTGTCAGAATGTTGTAGTTAATCCTGTTCCGACACCTTCCATAACTCCCAATGGTGCTACTTCCTTCTGTGCAGGTAGTTCTGTAACGTTGGATGCCGGTGCTTCCTATACTACTTATGCTTGGAGCAATGGTGCTACCACCGAAAACGTTTTAGCTACAACTAATGGAACTTATACGGTAACCGTTACTAATTCGGATGGTTGCGCTGGTTCAGCTTCTATTGGAATAACTGTTTATGCATTACCAACTCCAACCATTTCTCCAAGTGGTGCAACTACCTTCTGTCAAGGTGGTTCAGTTACTCTCGATGCGGGTTCATATACTTCATTCAGTTGGAGTAATGGCGCGACTACCGAGGCAACTTCTATATCAACAAGTGGAACCTATTCAGTAACCGTAATGAATGCAAATGGTTGTAATGGTTCAACTTCGATAGTAGTTACGGTTAATCCATTACCAAATCCATCCATTGCACCTGGTGGTCCAACGACCTTCTGCCAAGGTGGCTCGGTAACTTTGAACGCTGGTTTATTCGCTATTTACAATTGGTCTAATGGAGCTTCCACGCAAAGCATTAATGCCTCAACAAGTAGTAATTATATGGTTACCGTTACTGATGCAAATAGCTGTACAGGCATTGCATCCCAAATGGTTATTGTTAATCCATTACCGACACCTTCCATTACACCAAGTGGTGCTACGACATTCTGTCAAGGAGGTTCCATTATGTTGGATGCAGGTTTATTTGTTTCTTATTCATGGAATGGCGGTGCTACTACCGAAACTGTAAGTGCCTCAACTAGCGGGACTTATTCAGTAACGGTTCAAGA
>JABDAW010000017.1 GCA_013288905.1 Bacteroidota bacterium
TAGCTCAAACAGGAAAGATCAGAGGAAAGATTACTGATGCTAAAACTCATGAAGTATTGGTGGGAGTTACTATCATTGCTAATCATAGTTCAGAGTATAAGAAAATTTTTGTTGATGGAAAAGAATTCAGACCCGATAGTGCTGATGTAATAGGTGTAACTTCTAATGTTGATGGCAATTATAATATGGAATTAAAGTCAGGTGCTTATGATTTAAAGTTTAATTTCATTGGGTATAATACCAGAATAGAAAAAAGGAATTGTGGTTAATGATAATTCTATTACAACTTTAGATGTCTCTCTTGAAGAATCACAAGCCCAACTTCCAATAATGGTCGTCTCTGCCGGCAAGTACGAGCAAAAAATCTCTGATGTAACAGTCTCCATGCAAGTCATCAAACAAGATATTATAGAAGACAAGAATACGGTCTCAATGGAGTTCATCATAGATCAGATTCCTGGTGTCCAAGTGGTGGATAATCAACCAAGCATCCGTGGTGGCGCGGGTTGGAGCTATGGTGCCGGTAGTCGTGTCTTGGTCATGATGGATGATATGCCCTATCTTGCCGCCGATGCCGGAGATGTGAAGTGGAGTGCCTTGCCTATTGAGAATATCAACCAGGTAGAAGTCGTGGAAGGTGCGTCATCTGCCCTCTTTGGCTCCTCTGCGCTGAATGGAGTGATCAATATCAGGACGAATTACCCGAGAGATACTCCCCAAACAAAGATTACGGTCTTCGAAGGCATCTATGATACCCCCGGCGAAGCAGATATGAAGTGGTGGGGACCTACTCAACCTACTTATACAGGCACAAGTTTCAGCCATAGTCAGAAGTTCGGACAGTTTGATTTGGTATTTGGCGGCAATGCCTACAATGATGATGGATACCGCCAGGGAGAGGTCGAACAACGCTACCGTTTCAACTTCAATACCCGCTATCGTTTCAAGAATATTCCAGGGCTTTCCATCGGATTGAATTTTAATACTCAATATTCGCAAGGAGGCAATTTCCTTCTCTGGCAAAATGATTCCACAGGAGCCTTAAAACCCCTCGGAGGAATTGATACCATTGGAAGTTCCTTAAGTAACTACACCACCAAGCGCACAAATGTTGACCCCTTCATCACTTACTTTGATCCTTATGGAAATGTTCATAAAATAAGAACCCGTTGGTTCCGCAGCACCAACATCAATGATACCGATCAAGGCTCTATTGCTGATCTTTACTATGGGGAATACCAATTCCAAAGAGAAATGAAAAAGATTCATGCGATCATCACAGCGGGCTTTGTTGCTATCGAAAATAAAGTGAACAGTGTCCTTTATAATAACCACAAAGGTGTCAATGATGCCGCCTATTTCCAGCTTGATAAAAAGTTCCACAAGCTATCATTTTCTCTTGGTTTGAGAGGAGAATATTATAGCATTGACACAGCAAAGAGTTATTCCAACTTTGAAGATAAAATAGGAACCAAAGAGTACAAAACACCTGTCATTTTCCGCACCGGTTTGAACTATGAACTCTTCAAGCATACATGGTTGAGAACCTCTTATGGACAAGGCTTTCGATATCCTACCATCGGTGAGAAATACATCCAAACCAATGTGGGTAGTGTATATATTTATCCCAATGATTCCCTCCAACCCGAGACTGGCTGGAGTGCCGAAGTCGGTATCAAACAAGGAATCAAGATAGACAACTGGTTTGGATATATTGATGTGGCAGGCTTCTATACTCATTACAAAAACATGATGGAATTTACCTTCGGACAATGGGGAAATCCTTATACAGATCCCTTATACGGCATCGGTTTTGAATCAAAGAATATTGGTAATGCAACTATCAGTGGCATAGATGCTTCCATTGCAGGACGTGGGAAGCTGGGACCATTCATGATGAATATACTTGCAGGAGTTACTGCAATGAATCCCGTTGATGATAATACCGACAGCCTTTACAATGAAAATAAATCGCCTGCTTTCAGCAAATTTTTAAAGTATCGCTCTCAATACCTCGCCAAGGCTGATGTCGAGTTGATCTATAATAAATATGCTCTTGGTATAGGCTATCGTTACAATAGTTTTGTGAAAGCAGTGGACAGCACTTTTGTCAATGGTAAATTCCCGGGCACCGCTGGTACTGCCTTTGGATCAGTTGAGCAATGGCGACAACAACATCCTAATGGAGATTTCTTCATTGATGGAAGATTTTCTTATGAAGTAAATAACTATTCCAAGATAGCCTTCATCTGCAAGAATGTTTTGAACAGAATTGCTATGATTCGTCCTGGAGATATAGCCCCACCAAGGAGTTTAGTGTTGCAATACACTTTGACTTTTTAAATAAATCCGTTAGTAAGTTTCGTGCGGTAAGCCTTTTAATAAGCTCTTTTGAAAAGATTCAACTTCTCTCAAACGCATCTCTCAATCCATTGCCTACGAAGTTGAAAGCCAGGACCAGCGCGATGATTGCACATCCTGGTATGATGGAAAGATAGCCTTCGCCAAAGATGATGTAGCCGTAATATTCCTTGATCATCGCGCCCCATGATGGCATCGGCGGCTGCACTCCCATGCCTAAAAAGCTCAAGCCTGCTTCGAGTAGAATGGCTGATGAAAAATTGGCTGCCGTGATGACGATTACCGGTCCGAGGATGTTTGGTAAGATGTGTTTTGTGATGATGCGGAAGTTACGATAACCCAACGCCCGCGAGGCTTCTATGAATTCCATTTCTCTGATGACGAATATCTGCCCACGCACCAATCGCGCCACATCTACCCACATTGAAAGTCCTACAGCCACGAATACTTGCCACAATCCTTTGTCCAAAGCCATGTTGATGGCAATGACCAAAAGCAGCGTGGGTATTGACCAAACGACGTTGGTGAGCCACATCACCATAGCATCAACCTTGCCCCGAAAGAAACCTGCCAATGCACCTAGTGTGATGCCTAATAACAAGGAGATAATGACTGCAATCAAGCCAATGAATAAAGATATTCGAGTGCCTAATAACAGGCGACTGAAGAGGTCTCTTCCGAATTCATCAGTGCCCAGGATAAATGTTTTTTTGGTAATGAAATGTCGTTCGATTTTCTTCTCTTGTTCAATGATGGAAAGGGCTTTGGAATCAGGGGGAATGATGTCTTTAATGGAATAATATTTTAGTAGTTTCTTGCCATTATTCAAGCCCGTAAATACATCAATAATTAAAGTATCTTTAATGAATTGATAAGAGTTCAATGGGATGATTGTACATGGGTTCTCGGCACCATTAATCATCTTGGAAAATATGTTTGATGAAACAATATTTTTATCTTTTCTCACCTTCAAAACTTCTATTGATGACATAGGATGCAGCATGTTTAATTGCAAAGTCATTTCATTGGCATTAGGCGAACTATCCGGCAAAATTAAATACCCAAGAATAGCAACAATCACCGCCAAAATAATGAAGAATAAACCGAAGACAGCAGGTTTATGTTTCAAGAATTTCTTCTTGGCATAATAACTTGGCGGATGCGAAATATCTTGCTTCATTTATAATTTATAATTACTTCACCTGTCTTCCTTTCCACGTATATCCACCGATTGAGCCACTTGCCCCAACGATTATTACATAAAAGATATTGAAGATAAATGTTGGGAAATAAAGAAGCGTTAATTCCTTCCTTTTAAAGAAAGAAGAGATAGAGAAAAGGAAGATAATTTCAACAAACATTCGGGCTATGGTTTGGATAACAAACAGGGGTAATAATTCAGGATAAAAAAAAACTAAAATAAGATTAATCAACCATGCAAGATTAGCAAAATAGGTAATCAATGCGACGGCGGTTACAGAGAAATTATTGTACTTCATCCCCTTGGAAGCCCAACGTTTTCTTTGCTGATAAAATTCCTTGATATTTTTCTTGGGATAAGTATAAACAGTGGCATCCACGGACTTCAGGAAGTGAATGCCATCAGGATATTTAGCAGCTATTTTCAATAATAAAAACATATCATCACCAGAGGCAATATGTTCTGTAATCTCATAACCATTAACCTCCATATAAGCAGACTTTTCGAATGCAATATTCGCACCATTACACATATTGGGTTTTCTAATGTTTATAGCTGCAGCACCAATCTCAATCAGGCTAATAAATTCAAGCGTCTGAATCCTTTGAAAGATAATTTTTTCATCCTTAAAGCATACGGGGGCAGAGATAAACTTAGGATGATTCTTTTCATAGAATGCTACAATAGTATAAACCCAATTCTTTCCATATCTGCAATCAGCATCTGTGGTAATCATCAATGTTCCCGTGGCTTCCTTGATGCCTTCGGCAACAGTTCTTTTCTTATAAGCAGTAGTCTTTTGATCATCTTTTAAGGTAATCAGATTGATGTTTAATGAAGGATTCTGTTCTTGGAATTCTTTGATTATCGAACAAGTTTTATCAGAGGAATTATCATCAATAATGATTGCCTCCATAAGATGTTTTGGATAATTTTGTTGTAATAAATCATCAAGACAATTTGCAATATTATCTTCTTCATTTCTTGCAGGGATAATAATAGAAACTTTGGTGATGAACGATTGATTAACCCCGCCAATAAAGACTTTTAGGTTCCTCCAGCTGAAATAATAAACGACTATTAAGAACAAATAAATAGTCATAAAGAAACAAAGAATCCATTTAATAATCAGAAGAATTATGGCTTCCATTTATGTTCTGAATAATCTGAAATTAAAAACAAAGATAGCTCCAAACACCGATGGAATTACAAGATTGATGAACCAAAGTGTAAAGCTGGCGAACAAAATTCCAAAATGATTCATAGAAAGCATCCCAATAAAATAGGTTGCGGAAGCACTCCTCACACCGATTTCCGTTAGGGCTATAGTTGGTACAATTGTTACGGTAAAGAAAACCATTGATATCATCATAAAGCCCTCCAGATATGACATTTGGATATCTGCTATCATGAAAAGAAGGAAATATTGAGTAGAAAAAATGATGTATCTTAAGAGACATAGAACAAATATTCTAAGCAAATCCTTTTTAGAATAATAAGTAAAGACTTCAGTGTAACGATGGAATCTTTTTAACCATTTAATTCTACTTGAAAAAAGGGTAAGTAATGGAGTATTGAAATAAAATAGAATCAATAAAAGCATGGTGGCAGTAGTGATGACGGCTATTCCAATGAAAAGAAAGAAATCTAACTTCAATATTTCATGACAATAAATTATTAATGAAATGCCTCCGAAAACTACAGTAATAATTGTTTGTCCGAAGCTTCCAATTACCGCTATCAATGCGGCTTTTATTCTATCTGCAGTACCAAGAAAGAAAACTCTGCCTGCAAATTCTCCAACTCTATTAGGGGTGAAGAAACTAACAGTGATGCCAGAACATACTGCCTCAATGGATTTAAAGAAACTGATTTCCTCCACTTTTTTAATCATCATTTTCCATTTGAAAGATTCCAAACTCCAATTAATCAGCATTAATAAAACAACAATTATCAGCATTGGTAAAGTTTGATAATTGTGTATAATTAAACGATAACTGGAAAGATAATCTTCAAGATGTTCCTTCATGAATACCCTTTGGTATATGAACAAAATAGCAATAATAACAATTGCAGATTTGATGCAAAGGCTTAGGATATTATTTCTTTTATTTAAGTCCAATGGAATATTATTTTGATAGTGCAATACTAAAGAAAAAGCAGGATTAAGAAAATAAATTCCAAATGCCCTTTGTTATTTCTTAAAAATGTTGAAATTTGCAGCCTCAATAAAATTATTGATAAGCCACTTTAGCTCAGTTGGTAGAGCAACTGATTCGTAATCAGTAGGTCGGGGGTTCAAGTCCCCTGAGTGGCTCTGGAAGGTTTAAGGATTTAAAGGTAATTCCTTAATCTTTATCCATAAATGTCCTTAAATAGGGAAAGAAATAATTGATATGATTTGAATTATTTGTATTGGTAATGGTCATCTTATCAAAATCCGCTTTGGTAAGAATGGTAAGCTGCGATTGATTAGATTTAATGAGCTGTGAATTGATTTTGGAGAGATCATTTTTCCAGATACCATCAGCAATGTCTTTCTGTTTTTTTAATTCATAATCCAAACCTTTTATTCTATCCAATTGTGAATCTGTAGGACGACCATCATAGCCCACCACAGAGCCATACAGCTCACTTAATTTCTCCCTGATTCTTTCTTCCCCGGTAATGGATTGACCTTCTTTTGTGGCAATAAGTTCCTTACGAATCTTCTCTAATTTTGAAGAGTAATCTTCAAGAGATTTCTTAAGAGAAGTATTCTTTGTAGTGTTTATAATCAGCTTCACACTATCCATCATATTTGCTAATTGCTGGTTGAAGAATGCAAGGTCTTCCGTCATATCAAAAACATCTTTTGTTGCCTTTTGATGTAAGGCAATTTCTTCATCAGTATGTTGTGTAAGAGGGTCTTTAATTAAGGTCAAAGTTCCTGTATAGGTTTTATCTCCTTTTGTAAGTTTAATGGTATAAATTCCTGGCTCAACTAATGGACCAAAGAAACCGGAACCATCAATCCGAACGCCACGAGCCACGCGGGGAGGTTTCATCCTCATACTCCAATTAATTCTATTAATCCCTTTTCGTTTTGTAGCAGGAACAGTTCCTAATGAAACACCATCTTTATCAAAGATTTCAACCTTTAAATCACCTGTTGTTACCCGATCTTTCAAGTAATAAATAATAGGACATTCTTCAGAAGAATTAGGACCAACAAATCCACCTGCACTTGGGAATGCACCGCCCCAATGTCCATTGGAAACAGGAGTAGGTCGAGAGGTCAATATAGTAACATCTGCATCAAGAACTTCGGGGGTTAATTGTCGAATTGGAGAGATGTCATCAACTACCATAACACCCCTGCCATGAGTGGCTAAAACAAGGTCATTAGTCTTGGCATTGATTTGTATATCCCGGATTGCAACCGGTGGAATCTTAGCATTCATATTCGCCCAATTATTTCCCCCATTAATAGAAACATAAAGCCCGAATTCACAGCCAAGAAAAAGTAAATTAGGATTAACAATATCCTCTTTAATTTTATGTGCAAAGCCGGCATGAAGTTCTATTGTATTCAAGAGCTTCCAAGACTTGCCCATATCGGTTGATTTCATGCAATAAGTATTCATATCACCATACCAATGATTATCAAAAGTGGCATAGACAATATTCTTATCATATTTGCTTGGCTCAATGCTGGTAACCCATGTCTGTGTTGGGATATCCTTGATGTTCTTATTCAGTTTTGTCCATGTTTTTCCTCCATCATTTGAAAGTTGAAGGTTGCCATCATCAGTGCCGACCCATATCATGTTTTCATCCAAAGGAGACTCGGCAACAGTGAAGATAGTGCAATGATTTTCGGCAGAAGAATTATCAGTAGTTACGCCTCCACTTTCTTCCTGTTTTTGTTTTAAAGAATCATTTGTAGTAAGATCAGGAGAGATGCGAGCCCACGTCCTGCCTTGGTTTGTGGACTGATATAAATATTGCGCACCCATATAAAGTTTCTTGCTCGGACTATAATACAATGGAGTATTCCAGTTAAAACGAAGCTTCGGTTCGCCCTTCAAAGGTTGCGGCTGGATGTCTTGATATTCGTTTAATTTTCGATTAACTCGTGAGGCATGACCGCCTTGATATTCCGAATAAACAATATTGTTATCATTCGGATCGGGGCATGCCCAGAAGCCATCGCCACCTCCAATATTTATCCAATCACCATTCTTTATTCCACCAATACATTGCGAAGGAGCAAGCCAGGAACCATTATCCTGAAGACCTCCATAAACATTATAAGGACTTGCATTATCCATCGTAACATGATAGAACATAGACACCGGAATGTTATTCAGGAAGAGCCAGTTATTCCCTTTATCCATAGACATATAGATGCCTCCATCAGTGCCCAGCATCAAGTGCGACGGGTTGTTTGGGTCAATCCAAAAAGCATGATGGTCACTATGAATCCATCCACCTTCCTGCGAAGCATCCTTGAAAGAACGACCTCCATCATCACTAATGGAAAGCGACCAAGCAGGACGATAAACTCGCATAGGATTAGTTGGATCAACGGCAATGACACTGAAATAAAATGGACGCCCTTCAACATTATTATTACTGCCTTGTTCGGTCCAACTATCACCTCCATTTGTTGAAAGATATAAGGATGTTTTCTTTGCTTCAACAATGGCAAATAAATTATCCGGCTGGCTTGGTGCAAGTGCTAATGCAACTCGTCCAAAGTCGGTAGTAGGCAAGCCATTCGATAACTTCTTCCAAGACTTTCCTCCATCAATACTTTTATAAACAGCACTACCTTTTCCGCCTGATGAAAAAGAATATGGAGTTCTCCTGAATTCCCAAGTAGAAGCATAGATAATATTCGGTTCTTTAGGATTCACCAAGACCTCTGCCACCCCTGTCTTTTCATCAATGTAAAGAATCTTATCCCAAGTCTTTCCACCATCAACTGTCTTATATAAACCTCGATTCTTCGAGTTACTCCAAAGCGGTCCCGGCACTGCAACATATACCTCATTGCTATTCTTTGGATTGATAGCCACATGGCTGATATGTTCAGACGAATCAAGGCCTACCTTCTCCCAATTATCGCCTCCATCATTTGACTTATAAAGCCCAGTGCCAATGCTAACCGTATTCCTCATGTTCGATTCGCCGGTGCCGCACCATATCACATCAGGATTGTTTTGATCAATTGTAATTGCCCCGATAGACTGACAATATTTATCGAATATCGGCTTGAATAATGTACCGCCGGTAGTGCTCTTCCAGATACCGCCGCCAGCAGAACCGACATACATTATTCGAGGGTCTTTAGCCACTGCATCTATAGCGGTGATGCGTCCGCCCATCACGGCAGGACCTATGTTTCGGGCTTCCATCATGCCGAGGGTTCCACTTGATATTTTAGTATTCTGTGCGAATGATGTTGCATTCAACAAAAGAATTATCAAACTAAAGGACAATACTATTTTCTTCATAAGACTTATGATTTAATTGAGATTAAGGAAAGAATTATTTAAAGGAAATTATTTTTTGTCGCCTGAGGGAGCAGCTGCACTTGCTATAGGCATTTTAAACAAACTATTTTCGAACTTAGGATTCACTTCAATAGAATCAAAAGTTATAGCCTGTCCTTGTGCAGCACCTACTTCGCGTTCATCAATAGTAAAAGGCATCATAACACCATCTACCTTTTTGTAATTGGAGAACAGAGTTTCACCTTGAAGTTCTTTGTCTTTGAAAGTATGCTTGGTGACGATTTTCAAAATCAAATATGAAGAAGCATCAAGATAAATCGTCTCCACATCGCCATTCTTCTTAGAAACTTTAAGCTTATAAGTTTCGGTGCCTTCCATGTCCTCTTTGCCAAGGAAAACCACTGTATTCCCTTTCGATTTGTAGTCAAACAAACTTCCACGGATGTCCATCTGATCCTTCATTTGTTCAATGGTTTCTTTGTCCATCCTCTCGGCTTCTTTTTTGCCGCCGAATGGCTGCACCACCCATCCGCTATCTCCGTCAATACATTGAATCATCATCATTCCCTGCATCTCAAATTCCACACGAAGACCTTTTTCAGCCACGATGTACATCGTCATAGGAGCCTTCATATTCGGACCCACATCCACGCTGGCTTTCATCTTCAGGGTTTTAAGATTGGCAATTTTTTCTTTACCACCGATTGCCTCAATGTGCTTGGCGATAATTTCATCAGCCGTTTGTGCAAACGACATCGTTACACCCATCAGGAGTGCCATTACAATTACATTTAATTTTTTAATCATGATTATTATTTATTTAATTATTTAATGCGACAAAACTACAAAGAAAAAGATTAATCACTTCAAGCAGTCGGGAATTTAACAGGAATGACATCGTATTTATTGTATTACTTTTATGGATAGGACGGATAGAGATTTTAAAAAGTTACAAATATTTGAAGATTTTAGGAATTATTATTTTGAATTATGGAAGTTAGAGAATATTCCCTGTGACATTAATGAATTGTTGAAGGACAAATTTATTGCTCTCATCGTGGAAAGAAAATCTAGAAGAATAAAGGCAATGTGGGCATGGACTTTGTGAATTTAGCGTATAGATTCTCAATTTTAGTATGGAAAGTCAAAATTCAGGTGTGAATGTATATCTCAACAGTTGGAATATACATCCCAATAGTTGGAATGTATATCCCAACCGAGAGAATATATATTCCAACGTAGAGAATATATATCCCAACAAGGAGAATAGACTTCTTCGGAAAATAGGACATGGATACTCACGGATAGAACCGATAAACATTGATTTTAATAAATTCCGTTCTAATCCGTCCTATCCGTGAGTATCCATGTCCCATTTATCGAAGAGATTTAATCTAGCTGTTTGACCTGAAGGAAAACCGAAACATATCAAATCGTTACGATTTGATACATAATCGTTACGACTTGATATGTTTCAGTTTTGAAAAGCTACCTTCTCGTTCCTGATTTGCATCCCTCCCTTCTATTATCTATTTTCCGAAGAGGTCAAATGTATATCCCAACCTTTGGGATATACATCTCAAGGCGAGGAATGTCCTGCGCGGTTTTATTCCTCGTTATAAAATGCAGTTTTTGGCATTATTCACCTCCCTTTCCTACTTTTGCCGTCTGATTAACAAAAAATTTTTTGCAATGAAAAGAATCCTCCCACTATTAACCATTATACTATTAACCAATAACGGCTTCGGCGAAGCCCAAAAGAATATACCTTTTATTTCTCGGGATTCTATTCGTGGGGTTACGGATTATATTAATTCAGACTGGAAGTTTAAAGATGGCGATGATTCTGCAATGGCACAACCGGGTTATGATGAAAGCAAATGGAAAGATTATAGCACCTCCTTTTATTATAATGATAAAAAATTACCGGATTTTAAAGGCATTGGATGGTTTCGTTTTCATTTCATTGCTGATTCCTCCATTTGTGGAATACCACTTGCTATGATTGTTGCCCATTTGGGGGCTTCCGAAATTTATCTCGACGGCAAGTTGATAAAATCTTTTGGAAAGATTAATGGGGCTGACAGCAGTGTATATTATGATCCGCAACAATTGCCTTTTATATTTTCCATTCCCAATCCGGGCTCGCATGTTCTTGCTGTCCGATATGCGAATTACAATGCGAAAAGGAATTATAAAGTTTATCGGGAAGCCTTTGCCGGATTCAGATTGATGATAGGGGAGACTGATGATCAGATCTATCATAAGGATTTGCGAAGCATCGCTCTGACCTTTATCATGATGCTGCTTAGCGGATTTTTCTTTGCCTTTTGTCTGATCCATTTGTTCATGTATTTGCATTATCGAAGTGTCAGGTCTAATCTTTATTTCAGCATATTTATGCTCTCACTGGCAGTAGGGTTTGTGATTGCGTTCATCTGCTATGCAAGCCATACGCCATCTTTGGAAATGAATGCTTTCCTATTTATCAATCCAGTTTTTGTTGTCGGAAGTCTGGCGCTTTCAGGGTTCATCAATGAATTATTCAACAAAAAGAAACTGCGATTCAAACTTATAGTTGCCTTTGGAATACTCATAACCATTCTTCGTTTTTGCAGCCTTCCATTCTTTGGCGAATTAACCCTTGCTCTTATTATTATGGTGTCAATTGAAGCTGTATTCACAGTGATTTATGCAATAATAAAGCGGGTAAAAGGCGCAAGAATAATAGGAACCGGCATCCTGTTCTTCACCCTTTTTATTCTGACCATATTTGCAATTGCAATGATTCAGCAACACGATCTCGACGTTAATGACAGTACAATTGGAGGGCGGATTCTTATTGCTATGTTAGGACTTGCAATCATCAGCATCCCGGTTTCAATGTCGGTTTATCTTGCCTGGAATTTTTCTTCCATTAATAAGAATCTTGCTTTGCAATTAGATCAGGTGCAGGTGCTCTCTCAAAAGACTTTGGAACAAGAACTAGATAAGCAAAGGATGCTTGAGAATAGAAAAGAAGAATTGGAGAAAGAGGTGTTGGAACGCACCTCGGAATTGAGAATAGAAAAGAAGAAGTCTGATGACTTGCTTCTTAATATCCTTCCATCAGAAGTTGCAGAAGAATTGAAGAATAAAGGCAGTTCGGAGGCAAGAGATTTTGAATTGGTAACTGTGATGTTTACCGATTTTAAAGACTTCACCAAAATCAGCGAGCAGATGAGCCCTGCCAAATTGGTTGAAGAAATAGATTATTGTTTCAGTGCCTTTGATAATATTATTCAAAAACATGGAGTGGAAAAAATCAAGACTATAGGGGATGCTTTTATGTGCGCAGGCGGCTTACCAATGAAAAATTCCACTCATGCCGAGGATACCGTGAAAGCAGCATTAGAGATTTTAGAATTCATGGTGAATCAAAACAAAGAAAAGTTAGCCAAGGGAGAAACTCCATTTGAGATAAGAATAGGAATTAATACCGGACCTGTTGTGGCTGGAATAGTAGGGGTAAAGAAATTCGCTTATGACATCTGGGGTGATACCGTAAACCTTGCCAACCGTATGGAGAGCAGCGGTGAAGCTGGTAAAATCAATATCTCCGGCAGTACTTTTGAATTGGTTAAGGATAAATTTACGTGTATTCATCGCGGCAAGATTCAGACGAAGAACAAAGGAGAGGTGGATATGTATTTTGTTTCGAAGCAAGAACCGTTGTTCAATTCTTAAATCCTTTTGTAACTTTGTCCCATCAAAACAGAAGTTAATACGTCAATGAATCGAATCCATATCTTGTTTCTCTCCATTTACTGTTTATTGATCACTTTTGTTTGCTCTGCTCAAGACAATCATACTGTAGTTTATCCCGAAAATATTCTTTTTAAGAAATACGGAGTTCAGTTTAAGGCTTTGGATTCTATTCGCAGTATTCTATATGAGCATGATTATGCGGTAGCTGTTTCTGAATATAAAGACCTTGAAAAATGGGCTGGCGACAAAGGAGATATTCAATTAAAGTTTGCCTTCAGATTGAACCAATATGCCATGAACTTAGTAAAAGGTAAGCAAGATGATTCCTTCGAAAAATCTTTGATTGATTTAATAAACGACCTCGATGAAAATAAGCTGAACTACCTGAAAGCAGTTGGTTTGGAACTGCTGGCTGATTATTATTGGAAGATTAAAAATTATGCATTGTCCTTGGAGAACTATTTATATGCTTATGATATTTATACCGGGTTTTCGGTGGATGAATTTCCACAAAAGCCTGAATTTCTTTATGACCTTGGAGGCAGGTATTATCATTTCAGAGACTTTAAAACCGCAAAGCAATATTATCTCGAAGTATGGCAAAACATTCCTTTTGAAAAGGTTGAAAACGGCATTTCAAAAATGAATACTCTTGCATTGTCATACAGCAGTCTTGACATGATTGATTCCTCGAATTATTATTTTCATAAAGCCCAGGATTATGCCATTAAAACCAACAATGAAATATGGATAGGTATAATAAGTGGCAATCTTGGCAATAATTATTTCAAACAAAAGAAATATGATGAATCCATTCCTCTTATGGAAAAGAATATTGAAATCAGTACTAAGCATCATGTGATGACTGACCTGGCTATTTCATTGAGTGAATATGGCGAAATACTGCTTGTCAAAAAGGAGAATAAAAAGGCTTTGGAAATGCAATTGAAGGCACTGGATATTATCAAAGAAAAGAACCTCTATGATAAGTATTTTATTACCTATAGAATTTATCCGAATGTTGCAAAAGCTTACGCAGCCAATGGAAACACTTCTATGGCTTATGCCTATTCTGACTCTGCTTATAATGCCAAGGATTCTTTGGAGAAGGAAAGGAATTCAATATTTGTAACAGGAGTTCAGCATAAGATTGATATTGAAAAACACAAGGCTGAATTGCTGAAGAATGAAGCTGAATTGAGGCAACAAAAAATATATCGAAATACTTTCATCATAGGATTCGCGATAGTCATGCTTTTTTCAATTGGCTTTTTTGTTCAGAAAAATAAGATCGGTAAGGCAAAGAAATTAAGTGATAAATTATTGTTGAATATTCTTCCTGCTGATGTGGCGGAAGAACTCAAAAGCACTGGCAAGACGGAGGCTCGGGATTATGAATTTGCCACTGTCATGTTCACCGATTTTAAAGATTTCACAAAGATCAGTGAACAGATGAGCCCATCGAAATTAGTCGAAGATATTGATTTTTGCTTCAGTGCATTTGATAACATCATTCATAAATATGGAATCGAAAAAATCAAGACCATCGGCGATGCCTACATGTGTGCGGGAGGATTGCCGGTGAAGAATTACACTCATGCAGAAGATACAGTAAGGGCGGCATTGGAGATTCGCGATTTTATGAACCGGCATAACAAAGAAAAATTAGATAAAGGAGAGCCTGCCTTCGAGATAAGAATAGGTATAAATACAGGTCCGGTAGTGGCAGGAATCGTCGGGGTTAAGAAATTCGCTTATGACATTTGGGGCGATACCGTGAACCTTGCAGCTCGAATGGAAAGTGGGGGAAGGGAAGGCGAAGTGAATATTTCCGGCAGCACTTATGAATTGATTAAGGATAAATTCACTTGTACTCATCGTGGGAAAATTCAAACCAAGAATAAGGGGGAAGTGGATATGTACTTTGTGAGTTAAGGTTTATCAAAGTTCAAATTGACCCCAAAATTCTCCAGCATGCCCCCAAATTTTTCCAAGGGTGGGGGGCAATTTCAAAATCATACCAAAAAATTTCTGAACGGGTTTCTCTATTTTCAAAACGATATAAGTAAAGGTTTTATCAATGATTATAATCTACAAAGTTTACACCTATTTCCTACCTTTGCACTCTGATTAACAAAAGCAATTGTTGCAATGAAAAGAATCTTTATACTTTTTTTTACTATTCTCTGTTCGCTATTCACTATTCACTGCGCAGCTCAGGAGAAGCATCTCATTGATTCTCTCGAAACGATGCTGAAAAATTTTGATGCCGCCAAAAAAGAATTGGGAATTAAAGCTCCTAGAATGATGGACACTGTGAAGGCGAATATCTTATATCAATTAGGTCTTGGCAATATAGATGGAAACCCCGACAAGGCTTATGATTATGCAAATCAATGCTGGACTATTTCCGAGAGTATTAATTATAAAGAAGGCGTTGCGAATGCTTATTTGTTATTTGGATGGATTCATCGCCGCAAAGGAAATTTCAATGACGCCTTGGATTATTCCAGTAAGTCATTAACGATTTATGTGGAATTAAAGAATAAGAAAGGCATAGCGAATTGTACTCGTTCCTTGGGTGGGATATACGGTGACCAGGGTAATTTCCCTATGGCAATTGAAGAATTTCATAAAGCATTAAAGATGTTCGAGGAGCTTGGAGATAAAGCAGGAATAGCCGCTACTTATAATAATATCGGGTCTAATTTGTACGCCGAGGGTAATTATGAAGAAGCTTTAAAGAATGACAAGGAGGCACTTAAGATTTCTGAAGAATTAAACAATAAGCGAGGTATTGCTTATACCCAAAATAGTATCGGAGAGGTTTATACCAAGCTGGGAAATTATCCTGAAGCGATCATAAATTATTCGCTTTCTTTGAAGATTTCAGAGGAAATAGGAGACAAGTATTCAACAGCTTTTAATTATAATGGCATTGGTGAAGCAAATGCCGGAAGGGGTAATCAGGATGAGGCATTGGTAAGTTATCTGGCTGCATTAAAAATCTTTGATGAGATAGGTGATAAGAAAGATATTGCAGTATCTTATAATAGAATAGCCGAGAGTTATATCAAACAAAACAAGCTGAAAGAAGCTCTTGACAATGAAGCCAAAGGTCTTGATATTGCAAAGGAAATCGGGGCTAAGAATCAATTGATAGCGGCTTATAAAAACCTTGCTTTGGTTTATTCCAAGATGAAAGATTTCAAGGATGCCTTTGCTTATGAAGCCCTTTATACAGAGTTGAAGGACTCTGTTTTTAACAATGCCAATGAGAACAAAATTGCCCAGCTTCAAATGAAAGCTGACTATGATAAAAAAGAGGTTTTGGCGAAGGATGCCCAGGATAAGAAAGATGCCTTGCACAGCTTGACGAATTATATTTTGATTGTCGGATTGTTCCTGCTTTTTAGTGTGGCATTATTTATTTATGGAAGGTATCGGTTGATTAATAAACAGAAAGAAATTATTCAGATTGAGAAGGACCGGTCAGAGAATCTGTTGTTAAATATTCTTCCTTCCAAAGTGGCGAAAGAACTGAAGGATGAAGGAAAAGCAGAGGCTCGTCATTATGATATGGTCACCGTCATGTTTACTGATTTCAAGGACTTCACCATGATCGCCGAACAGCTTACACCTGCTCAATTAGTCGAAGAAATTCATACCTGTTTCTCTGCCTTCGACAACATCATTCACAAGCATAAAATCGAAAAGATAAAGACCATCGGCGATGCATACATGTGCGCCGGCGGGTTGCCGGAAACGAATTCTACCCATGCCGAAGATGTGGTGAAAGCTGCCATAGATATTCGTGATTTTATGGCGAATCATAACAAGGAAAAACTTGCCAAGGGTCAACTTCTTTTCGAGATAAGAATAGGGATTAATACCGGTCCGGTAGTAGCAGGTATTGTTGGTGTTAAGAAGTTTGCCTATGACATTTGGGGCGATACTGTGAACCTTGCCTCACGAATGGAAAGCAGCGGGAAGGAGGGCGAGGTGAATATTTCTGGCAGCACTTATGAATTGGTGAAGGATAAATTTACTTGTTCTCATCGGGGAAAGATTGAGACTAAGAATAAAGGGGAGGTGGATATGTATTTTGTTTCCAATTAGGATGATGAACCTTGTTTAAATAACTATAACTTTCATTGAAGCAAACACTTCTACAACAAATGGGAAGACATTTATTATAAATGGTTAACCAATTCCCATAAATGGTTAACCAATTCCCATAAATGGTTAACCAATTCCCATAAATGGTTAACCAATTCCCATAAACGGTTAACCAATTCCCATAAACGGTTAACCAATTCCCATAAATGGTTAACCAATTCTCATAAATGGTTAACCAATTCTCATAAATGGTTAACCAATTCTTTAAAGGGGAAGACATTTATGGTCAATACTTTTATTTGAAACTCAAAGGGTTTTTAAAGTTAATCTTGAATTCCTACTTTTGCCCTCTGAATTCCAAAAACAACTATTGTAATGAAACTAATCCTTACCATCGTAACGATTATCTTCCTGACGATTTTCGTTAACGCCCAGAACCAACAACAAATTGATTCCTTAAAAGATGCCCTGAAAAAGCACGATGCTTCTAAGAAAGAACTCGGAAGTAAAGCCCCTGCTATGTATGATACCGCTGCGGCAAATATTTTATATGACCTCTCAAGAGCTTATTCGGGTAATAATAATGACAAGGCGATGGATTATGCAAACGAATGCCTGGCTATGTCGGAGCGAATGGGTTATAAAAAGGGAATTGGCAATGCTTATAGTAGTATCGGGACGGTAAATAAGGATAAAGGAAATTATTTGCTTGCTTTGGAATTTCAGAATAAAGCATTGAAGATTAGAGAAGAAATTGACGATAAAAAGGGGATAGCGGGTTCATATAATAACCTCGGAAATGTCTATCAAACGCAAGGTAATTACAGTGAGGCATTAAAGAATTATTTCGCAGCCTTGAAGATAAATGAAGAAACCGGCAACAAAAATTGGCAGGCAATAAATCTCAATAACATAGGGCTGATATATCTCAATCAGGATAATTACTCTGATGCATTGAAGAACTTTAACGCATCATTAAAAATAAAAGAAGAAGTTGGGGATAAATCCGGTATTGCATCTTCTTATGGAAACATAGGAAATGTCTTTGAACACAAGGGCGATTACCCGGAAGCATTGAAGAATTATCTTGAAGCTTTTAAAATAAATGAAGAGAGTGGAAATAAAAACTGGAAGGCGAATAACCTGTCACATATTGCAACTATTTATAACATACAGGGAAATTATTCTGAAGCATTGAAGAGTAATTTAGCTGCATTAAAACTCAAAGAAGAAATTGGTGCTAAACGTGGCATCGCCGCCTCCTGCGCCAATATTGGAGAGACTTATATCTTCGAAAAGAACTATCATGAAGCTGCTCAATATCTGAATAAAGCATTGAAACTTTCCAGCGAGATCGGGAGCTTGGAAGAGATTAGAAACAGCTATAAAGATTTGGCAAAACTGGATAGTGCACAAGCTGCCTCTCCCCTAATCCCTCTCCAAAAAAGAGGGGAATTTGCGATGCAGGGAATGGAAGATTATAAACTCTATATCACCTTCCGTGATAGCATGGTGAATAATGAAAACACCAAGAAGACAATGGCTCTGCAAATGAATTATGAATTTGATAAGAAGCAGGATTCTCTCAATGCTGTGCAAGCAAAGAAAGATGTTGTAACGACAGAAGAACAAAAGAGACAAAGACAACAGAAATATATTTTACTGATAGGGCTTGTCTTTGCTTTAGGATTTGGATATTGGGACTTTCGTCAAAAGAAACGAATCAGTAAAGAAAAAAAGCGCAGTGAAGAATTATTATTAAATATCCTCCCGGCAGAAGTTGCCGAAGAATTGAAATTAAAAGGAACTTCAGAGGCAAGAGATTACGAAGAAGTAACGGTCATGTTCACTGATTTCAAAGACTTCACAAGGATCAGCGAGAAGATGACTTCTTCGGAATTAGTCAAGGAAATAGATTACTGTTTCTCGGCATTTGATAATATCATTCACAAGAATGGAATAGAAAAAATCAAGACCATTGGTGATGCTTATATGTGCGCAGGAGGCTTGCCTGTGGCGAATAAAACCCATGCCGAAGATACCCTAAAAGCAGCCCTTGAGATTCGTGACTTCATGACGAATCATAACAAGAATAGGATTGCCAAAGGAGAACTTCCTTTCGAAATTAGAATAGGAATTAATACCGGACCGGTAGTAGCAGGAATTGTAGGAGTGAAGAAATTCGCTTATGACATCTGGGGCGATACTGTAAACCTTGCTTCTCGCATGGAAAGCAGCGGCGAAGCTGGGAAAGTCAATATCTCTGGCAGCACTTATGAATTGGTAAAGGATAAATTCACCTGTACTCATCGAGGTAAGATTCAGACGAAGAATAAGGGCGAGGTGGATATGTACTTTGTCAGTGAATAGTGAAAAACTAACAGTGAATAGTGCAACATCAAGGCGCATTTATAGCTATTTTTCTAAGAGAATTATTAAAATACTTGCGGGTTTCATTTCCATTATTCTATATTCGCCCTCTCAAGCAATAATGCACCATTAAAATTATCAGCAAGAACTAAGAACCATTGAAGACGAAGCCCGAGATCAAGGGTGCACCTCTTTACAGCTAATTGTCAAACACAATTCAGGTTCTATAATTTACATATTCCTCCTGTTAGTTTTGTTTGAATTTCATAATTCAACAACATACTTGGTTTCTATTTCTCCCTTCAGAAACCTCTTTTCCCTTTTACATAAATCATTACCGCACAAGCGACTTTTCTAAATTGATAAACTTTATAAAAATAAAAAATAATTATTAAAATGAAAAACAATAATACCATTACCAAAACCCCTGCCTCAAGCGGACAATCATTAACTCCAAAGAACACCAACACCCTCGATAATCATTCCTCTTTTAAGAAATCAAAGAATGGAATCTGCAAAATTATCAGCATCATTTTCCTCCTCTTTTTCTTCTTTATTCCTAAAGAAAATTACTGTCAGATAGCTGCATGGAACAACTTCAATTTAGCCGGTATCACTTCAGGAAGTATCAATGCTACCAGCAACAATATAAATCTCAATACCTCTGTTCTTTCAAGGGGTAGTGGCATCACTGCGGGTTCTCAAACAAGCGGTTATTCTTCAACTAACTGGAATACTTCTGCTACTACCGAAGCCCTCGCCATTACTGCAAACGACTATTATCAATGCACCATTAATGCCGTATCAACCATGTCCGTTTCTCTAACTACTTTGGATGCTCGTCTGCGAAACACAGCTACCGGTCCGCAAACTTATATTTGGCGATACAGTCTTGATGGAACCAACTTCACTGACATAGGTACTTCTATAGCTTTAGGGACTACTGCCGCCACAGGTGCCACTCAAACCACCATCACTTTATCAACTATTACGGCTCTCCAAAATGTCTCAAGTGCAACCACTATCTATCTAAGAATTTATGCCTGGGGAGCTACCAGTAGCAGTGGTTCTTTTTCTTTTGGTACAACAAATGTAAATAGCCTCGCCATAGGTGGAACCATAGCTACAACTGCCCAAAACTACTACTGGAATGGTGGCTCCATTTCCGCCTCTCCTGCCAATGGTGGCACCGGAACTTACGGCACTGCCAACGCCTGGAGACAGCCTACAGCAAGTGGTTCGCAAGCTACCTGGACTGATAATAACATAGCCTACTTTGCTGGTACGGCAGGCACCATAACCCTTGATGCAGACCGCATTGCAGCTTCTTATAACTTCAATACCTCCAACTATGTTTTGATCCCAAGTATCACTTCCGCAGCAAGAACTCTTACTGGTCCCATCATCATCAGTGCTGCAGAAAACCTTACTTTATTCAATAATACAAATAATAATTATTGGATGGTGCTTGGCTCCATCACAGGCGGAAGCGGCAGCACCCTTACCATTAATAATGGAGCTACAACAGCCGCTACCACTGGAAGAATAGAGCTTTCATCTAATGTTGCATATTCCATACCCATTACCATGACCGGCAGCGGAACTACCATTGGAGGTATAGTAGCAGCCACAACTGGTGTGAACCTCTCCTCCACAATCACCAACAATACCGCCTATAATACCATGATAGGCGCCACAATCGGAAACGATATTACATTAAATGGAATCATATCCGGTAGTGCAGGACTTCAAGTCTCGGCTGGTACATCAGGAGGCACCGGAACCATCACTCTTAATGCACAAAACACATACACGGGCGCAACAATATTCAATGCTGGAAATGGAACAATCAAACTTGGAATCACTAATGCTTTACCAACTTCTACATCCGTTACTATGGGCAATACTTCTACCTTCGGAGGCACCTTAGATATGAATGGTTTCAACCAAACAATTGCATCTCTTTCCTCTAATACCGGAGGAATCGGCTCTATCACTAATAATGCTACTGGTACAATACCAGATACTTTAACTATCAATGGAACTACCTCCCCTACTGCTTTTCTTCTCCCTATAAATGATGGCACTACCCGCAAAACTTCGTTATTAAAAGCAGGTTCAGGAACTCTTACGCTCTCTGGTACCAACACTTTCACAGGTGGTACAACAATTACTTCGGGAACATTAAACCTTAATGGAACTACCAATATCCTTGCCGCCACAGGAACAATCACTCTCAATGGAGGTACTCTCAAAACAGGCACTACCACCGGCTTCTCTGAAACAGTAGGTACGCTTGCCCTCACAAATAATTCCACAATAGCCTTGGGTACAGGTACTCACACCATAACTTTTGCAGCCAGCAATTCTATCCCATGGACTGCTAATAAAACCCTTACCATTACAGGCTGGACAGGCACTTACCCTGCCACTTCCACAACCATCTCTACTGCCACAGCAGGGAAAGTTTCATTCACCACATCATCCGGTCTCACAGCTTCTCAAATAGCCCAAATTCAATTCCTGAATCCTGCAACAGGCACCTATTTTCCTGCCACAATTCTATCCACTGGAGAGATAGTTCCTACAATCAACCTAATCCTTACAACCCCTTCCACACAAGCCGCCGGCACTCCTTTCAATGTAACCATCACCTCCGAAGATATAGGGCTGAATCCAAGAAATGTAACCAACGCAACAAACATTTCTCTATCAACAAATTCCTTTGGTGGAACCATCACCGGTACTACCACAGGAACCATTACAGCAGGAACAAATTCAGTAACTATTTCCGGTGTTATTATTTCTGGTGTAAGCACCATCGTTAATATAACAGCCACCCGAACTTCAGGCGATAATGTGAATCCCGACTCATCAGCCAACTTCACCGTAACCCCCGGTTTACCTGCCATCTTAATCGTTTCGACACAACCCACTGCACCATTATTAAGCGGTACTACTTTAGCAACTCAATCTTCCATAACCGTCAAAGATCAATACGGAAACTTAATTGGCGCAGGCATCATCGTCAATGCCGCTGTAAGCACCGGACAAGCATCCAACTGGACTCTCACTGGCACCACATCTGCCACTACAAATTCAAGCAGCATAGCCACATTCAGCAACTTAACAGCCTCCAACAGCAGCACCACAACAGCCTTCAACAATGCAACCATCACCTTCACACCATCTACCGGAACAGGCACCATTACCTCCAGCCCTGCATTCATAATTCCTGCCCCTGCAAATCATTTAGTCATCACTGCCATCACTCCTGCATCTCCTGTCATAGGTACTCCTTTTTCTGTAACCATCCAATCACAAAATAATGCAGGCATAGCTACGGGAGTCCTTACCAATACAGGTATTTCGCTATCTTCAAACGGCATTGCTGGAAGTCTTACCGGAACCACCACAGGAACTATTTCAGCAAACGGAACTACCCTGACTTTATCCGGTCTTGCCTTCCCTGATGCAGCAACAGGAGTAACAATCAGTGCCACGCAAACCTCCGGTTCCCCTGCCCTTACCAACTTTACAGGCAATACATTTACCGTTCTCGCTGTAGCCTCCCAATTAGCCTTTGCAAATGTAGCGGCAACAGCGAGTATCAATACCAATCTTCAAAGCTTTACAGTAGTTGCTTTAAGACCCGATAATACAATAGACATCAACTATACAGGCTCCGTCACGCTCTCGAAAGCAAGCGGTTCAGGAACACTTTCCGGTACGCTGAATGCCACGGCAATAGCCGGTGTCGCCACCTTTACAAACATACAATTCAATGCCGCCGACACCTATACTTTATCCGCCGCATCATCCAGCCTTACTACCGCCACAAGCACCGCCATCCGTGTCTTTCCAAGCCCTTCAGAAATCTATTACCAGGATTTTGGAACCATAAGTCCCTACACACAGCCGGATACACTCACGCCTCCCGTTTTCGCTACAGGCTTAGACAGTTCTTCCTGGACGTGCAGCACCTATCTTACCGGCACTTCCGGCGATGGCGGCACAGGAAGCGGCGCATTATCAATGACTCCCGGCTTCACTGCGCAATCCTTCATACTGACAGTCAATGTCGCCGCAGGAAATCTTTTAAGAATTACTTCCTTCAATTTTTGGAATGTCAGCAGCCCTTTAGGTCCTCCGAATTGGGCAATGACCATCAACGGAACCCCTGTGGGTGCAGGCATTATCCCCACCACTGCCTCCATCTATGGGCTTACTGCTGTCTCCAGCCCTGTCTTCGATTTAGCAGGTACAGTAACCATTGTCTATACCGCATCCGGAGGCAGCAATGCCCTCGGCACCACCAGGATAGACGATTTTACACTCTATGGAAATATCTATTGTACCGCGCCTTCTGCACCGGTAAGTATGGGAGCTACTACTGTTTTATACAATGGTACTGCTCAAAGTATTAATGCTTCAGTAATTCCGAATACAACTATAGATTGGTACTCCAGTTCCATTGGAGGTTCTGCATTGTTATCTGGTAGCATTACTTCCCCAACACAAACAAACGTTGGAACTTATATTTATTATGCGGAAGCCCGAAATTCAATTTTGGGATGTACTAATGTCAGCGCTTCAAGAACTCCATTTATATTGAATATCACTCCTGTTGTCCTGACGTATGTTGCCAATACTATTGGCCGTCCTTATGGTACTGCAAACCCAACACTTACTGGTATGATAACGGGCTTTGTTAATAACGAAACTCAGGCATCAGCAACAATTGGAGCTTTATCTTTTCTCACTTTAGCATCCTCAACAAGCAATATAGGATTTTATTACATAAATGGCTCAGGATTAACTTCGAATTATGCCAATTATATATTCGTTCAGACATCTGGAAATTCAACTGCACTAAGTATTACTACAGCAACCATTCCACTAACTATTTCCGCAACACAGATAAAAAAATGCTATGGCCAGACATATAGTTTTTTAGATACAGAATTCACCGTGACGGGACTATTAAATAATGATGTTGTTTCAAGTGTTTCGCTTTCAAGTTCAGGAGCCATTTCTACTGCCAATTCTGCGGGCTCTCCTTATACTATTATTCCAACAAATGCATCTGGAATAGGATTAAGTAATTATACGATTGTTTATAATAATGCTTCCATGATCATTAATGACGCACCCTCTGGAATAACTATAAGTAGCAATACTCCTCAATGTTCAGGAAGCACAATAAATCTTTATAGTAATGTCAATGCAGGCACAAATCCTTTGACTTATCAGTGGTCTGGGCCAAATAGTTTCACTTCCTCAATTGAAAATCCCTCAATAACAAATGCTTTATCAAATGCTTCAGGAAGCTATTCTATTAGTGTTTCCAATGGTTGTGGTAGCATTTCAACTTCAGCAAATGTTATTGTAAATAACAATACTGGTTCAAACAATACAATCACATCTTGTAATACATATTTGTGGAATAATATTTCATATTTTAGTTCTGGCATTTATACATTTTTAACAACAAATATTTTTGGATGTGATTCAATTGCTACTCTTCATCTAACGATCATTCAACCTCCAATTCCAATAATTACAGCATCTGGCAGCACGACATTTTGTTCAGGCGATTCTGTTCGTTTTGATGCCGGCAGCTATTCAAATTATTCCTGGAGTAATGGTTCCGGCAATGAAACAATTTTTGCTTCATCTGGCACTTATGCCGTAACTGTTACAGATAACAATGGCTGCACTGCGTCCACTTCCCTGTCAGTTGTTGTCTATGCCCTTCCTGCTCCTGCGATAACGTTAAGCTCTCCGCCTACTTTCTGCAATGGTGGGAATGTAACGCTGGATGTTGGTAATTGGAATTCATACTTATGGAATACCGGAGAGACAGATGCAGAGATTACTTTGACGGTTGCCGGGACTTATTCTGTTACCGTTTCGGATGCTAACAATTGCCGGAATTCGGTTTCTATAACCCCCGTTGTTAATGAAGTGCCTGTAGCCTCTATTGTGGTTTATGGCTCAACAACTTTTTGTGATGGCGGCTCTGTTTTATTGAATGCCGGTAGTTTTTCTTCCTATCTCTGGAGTACCGGAGAAACTGCTCAAAGTATTGTCGCTATTGATAACTCGATATATACAGTTACTGTTTTCCTTGCTGATGGATGCTCTGATATAGCCACACAATCGGTAACTGTTTATACGAACCCTGCTCCGGTAATTACAGGAGGAAACTATTTATGTTCCGGTAGTTTCCTGACTCTCGGCACTGGTTCCTTTCCGCAGTATTCATGGAGTTCCGGTGCTACTGATGAAACTGTTTCGGTAACCGATGCAGGGATATATACTGTAAGTGTTTATGATGCAAATGGATGTATGGGTACTACAGCAAAGACTGTATTTGTAAATGCTGATCCCGCGCCCATAATAACAGGAGGAAGTTCGGTATGTGCAGGTAATTCCCTAACTCTGAATGCAGGTCCTTATACCTTGTATCATTGGAGTACCAATGCCACAGCTCAAGCCATCACTGTCTCCACATCAGGCACCTATTCTGTAACGGTTACCAATGGATTTGGATGTACAGGCACGGCTTCACAAAATGTTGTTGTCAATGCCAATCCTATTCCTGCGATAACAGCGAATGGCGCTACTACCTTCTGTTCCGGTGGCTCTGTAACTTTGAATACAACCTCCTATTCTAATTATCTTTGGAGTACAAATGCGACAAGTCAGAGTATTACAACAGGCACTTCCGGGAATTATTCTGTAACCGTTACCAATGCCAATGGATGCACAGGAATTACATCGCAAACTGTAACTGTAAATTCCAATCCTTCAACAACAATAACAGGAGTGAATTCCTTTTGTTACGGGGGCTCTGCAACACTTGATGGTGGTTCTGGATATGCTCATTATTTATGGAATACAACTTCAACAAATGAAATTATAACTGTTACCAATTCCGGAACTTTTATTGTTACTATTACGTCTTCAAATAGTTGTATCGGGATTGCTTCAAAAACAATTACTGTAAATGCAAGTCTTGTTCCTGTAATAACAGGCTCCAATTCCTTTTGCAGCGGGGCTTCTGAAACATTAGATGCAGGTTTGGGCTATATACATTATCTATGGAATAATTCCTTCACTACCCAAACAATATCTGTTACTACTGGTGCAACATTTATTGTAACAGTGACAGATAATTTTGGATGTACTGGCACAACATCAAAGACAATTACGGTTAATGCAAATCCTATTTCATCATCAGTTCAAAATGCTGCAATCCTTTGTATTGGAGGAAGTACTACTGTTACGATTATCGCGACTGGCGGCACATCTCCATACACGGGTACTGGTATTTTTAGTGCAATTGGAGGGAACTATTCATATACTATTTCGGATGCTCATGGGTGTAATTCAATAACAAACATTTCCATTACACAACCAACAGCAATCACCTTTACAGTTGTCAAAACAAATCTTTCAGGATGCGGTTCATTAGGAAGTATTGCAGTAACATCTACAGGAGGTACTGGCACAAAAATATATTCGGATAATGGTGGTACATCTTACCAGGGAGCATCACTTTTCAGTAATCTGGCAGCAGGAACTTATTTCATGAAAGTAAAAGATGCTAATGCTTGTTTGAGTGGTTCAGTTAGCAATATTATAAGTACCAATGAAGGAATTACATTTACATCTAATGTAACAAATGCAACAACTTGTTCGGCAGCAAATGGAAAGATAGTTGTATCAGCATTAGGAGGTTCAGGATTCTTTAATTACTCTAAAGATGGCGGAAGCACATACACCTCTTCAAATATTTTCAACACTATGCTTCATGGGATATATCCTGTGAAAGTTAAAGATGTTTTAGGATGCCAGTCAAGTATAACTAATATAACCGTAGGACCTGTTTGCAGGGAATCCGAACCGATTTTATCAGCATTTATTTATTCTGATGATTTCACCATTTATCCTAATCCAACCCATGAAATGGTAACCCTTGTTTTCAATTCCCATGAAGATGAAGTTATCACCATAAAGATGATGGATGGTGCCGGGAGGGTGGTTCTTCAGGATACCAGGGCTGGAAGCAGGGGCGAAAATCAGATTCAGGAAAACATTGCCGGATATAGTAAAGGATTTTATATTTTAGAATTGCAAAGAGGAGCTGCTGTGATGCAAAAGAAAATAATCATAGAATAGTTGATCCTGCTTTTTATCAGAGATGGAGGGGCAGCTACTATAGATTTATCAGCAGCACCTTGATCAGCGTAATGTTATAAAATGATGTGTCGCGTAGGCAGGATAATAATAATCTGCATTGATTAAACTTTCGTATCCTTTCAAAAGTCTATGAAATAATTATTAAATTCAGGTAAAATGTTTCCCTGAAATATTCATTTTTGATTCATTAGCTTTTTGTAATTTTGCATTCCCTGTACTAAGGGATGAGATTTGAGGAAATAAATTAAAATATTAATGAAAAATTATTTGATGAAAGTAGCATTGATTGCAGGGTTTGCTATCCTGTCAGTAACCCTTCATGGGCAACCGTGGATGGCGAATATTACAGATAAGAACAACCCTAACTTTTTTGAGGTTCAGAAGGCTTTCAATGATTATTGGAATTCAAAAGGCTTTGACAACTCTAAAAGAAAGGGTACGGAGGGGGAGGATGAAGATTTGGCTGGCTGGTATCAGTTTAAGCGTTGGGAATGGTTTATGGCTCCGCGAGTTTCTCCTACGGGCGAGCTTCCTGATCCTATGATTGCGTATAATGAAAATAAGAAATTTCAAAGCCAGAGCAATGACAGGATGAAGCATATTGCTAATATTACTTCTAACTGGACTTGCCTCGGACCTACTTCTGTGCCTGCTGCAAATAGTGGTCAGCATGGTGCCGGAAGAATTAATTGTATGACTGTAAATCCTCATAATGCCAATACTATTTATGTTGGTTCTCCTGCAGGTGGCTTTTGGAAGTCCTATAATGGAGGCACTTCCTGGATAACAACTACTGACCATAATGCAACATTGGGAGTTTCTGATATTGTTGTCAATCCTAATGATACCAACATTGTTTATATTGCCACCGGCGACACAGATGCCAATGATACTTATTCGGCAGGTGTGTTAAAATCTTATGATGGAGGAATGACCTGGACAACTACAGGATTAAATTGGCAATTAAGTCAGTCAAGAACCATTTCCAGGATTCTTATTAAGCCAGATTCTACTAACGTTATGATTGCAGCTACCAGCAGTGGTATCATGAGAAGCATTGACTCCGGCAGTACCTGGTCCACAGTCCTTAACGTAGTTTCTATGTGTGGAGTGGAATTAAAGCCAGGTGATTCAAAAGTTGTTTATGCCTGTTCGCATGATCATTATTATCGTTCTACGAATGGCGGTCTTTCTTTCAGCTACATATCTTCAGGGTTGCCTACCACAGGTGTTGAAAGAATGGCTATTGCAGTGACAGCTAATGATACCAATTATGTTTATGCTTTGATGAGTGCTACCGACTATAGTTTTGGTGGGCTTTATCGTTCGAGTGATGGTGGTACAACTTTTTCCTCAATGTCCACTACCCCTAACATTCTCGGCACGGCTACCGATGGAAGCAGCACCGGCGGACAGGGTTGGTATGATCTTGCATTGGCAGTTTCTCCTACTTCGGCGAATACGGTTATGGTGGGCGGTATTAATGTCTGGAAGTCTACGAATGGCGGTTCTACATGGTCATGTGTCGGTAAAGGTTATAATAACGTTACCAGCTCCAGCCATGTGCATCCCGATATTCACAATCTTGCCTTCGCTCCGGGTAATGGATCAGTGGTTTATTGCTGCTGCGATGGCGGGCTTTTTAAAAGTTCAAATACCGGAACTGCCTGGGCAGACATGAGTTCAGGATTGCAGATCATGGAGTTTTATAGCATAAGCTCCTCCCAAACCTCTTCCACAATTTGTTTTGGGGGATCCCAGGATAATGGCGGTAATAAATATTCTTCCGGCACCTGGACTAACTCTGCAGCAGGCGATGCCATGCATGTTATCATAGATTTTACAACTGCAAATGATATTTATGATGCATTGCCAAATGGAGATATTCTTTTTTCTAATGATGGTGGAACTAACTGGGGAGATATTACCCCAAATGGCAATGCAAATGGTTCTTGGGTTACACCTTATGTTCTTGACCCAAATAATCATAACACTGTCTATGCCGGATATTCAGATGTGTTTAAATCTACGAATCAAGGAGGCAACTGGACACAGATTTCAACAAACCTTACCGGAGGCTCCAATCTTATTCAGGCAATGGCGGTCGCTCCTTCCAATTCAAACTATATCTATGTTGCGGCAGGTCCTCAATCTGTTACTGTTTCCGAATGCAACACCCTTTATAAAACCACAAATGGCGGCACTTCCTGGTCGAATATT
>JABDAW010000018.1 GCA_013288905.1 Bacteroidota bacterium
CCGCAAAGAGATTCTATTTTTGTATCCTAAAACTTGGTTTTGGAATACAACATGAATTTTTCTTTTATCGTTCTACTGGTAATTTTGCAGGTAATTATTTTTAATGACTGTCGGGTTATATGCACCAAGTTGCGTCTTGTCATTCCTGTAAAAGTCACTTAATTCGGTAACAGATTTGTCATTTCAATAGGTTTTTTACCATCAATTCCTTGGTGTGGTCTTTCATGGTTGTAATAATATAAGTATTGGATTAATTCTTCCTTTAATTCTGCTACCGATTCAAATGTAGTTTCTCTTATTAAATCTTCCTCTAAAGTTCTCCAGAAGCGTTCTACTTTACCATTTGTTTGGGGTCTATAGGGCTTTGTATAACGATGCTTGATGCCGAGTTCCATCAATAATCTTTCAAAGGGATGATGTTGTTTTTGTGTACTTGATTTTGTTCCGAATTCCGGTCCATTATCAGAAAGCATCTCTTCAAATTTAAGTTGGTAATGGTCATTTAAGATGTTTAAGCATTTAAGAGCAGCGAACATCACGGTTATACTTTTAATATCTTCCACCACTTCTGCCCATGCGATCCTGGAATAATCATCAATAATACAAACCAAATAGAGTTTGATGGATTTGCCATTAATCACGCTTTTGCTTAGGTAATGGCAGTCTATATGTCCTAATTGCCCCATCTTTTCTTTAATTATTTTTCTTTTGTTTTGCTTCATAGGCGGCGTTAAACGATTCATTCCTTTTCTCTTTAATATATTATAAACTCCCGAAGGTGAGATGGCAAAATTAGGCAAATTTATTTTAAGAATATTGACTATCTCATATTTATTATTTCCTTTCTCTCTTAAACTGACAACCTTGTTTTCAATGAATGGAATAGGTCGCCGAGTCTTATATTTAGGACCTCTTTTCCTTGGTAAAAGATCTTCCTCCTTTCCGCTTTGTTTGTACCTGTTATAATACTTCATGAAGCTCTTTGCATCTGTGTCATGAGCCGCATAAAAGTATTTTACCTTTTTGAAAACAGGATGAGTTTTGTTTTTTACCTGTTCTTACTCCTTAATTAAAAACCGATATTTCTCCTGGTAATTTCGGTCTATCGTTTTGTCTTTTCTATTATCTTTCATCGCACAAATTTATAAATTCTAATTTATAAATCTGTTACCGAATTAAGTGACTTTTACAATTCCGACGAAGGAGGAATCCTATTATGTAAGGAATAGGATTCCTCCTTCGTCGGAATGACAAGCGATATTAAAATATTTGCTACAAAGTGCAATTTGTCACACACCCGGTTTGTAGATGCTTAATTTACCAATATTATAATCCGTATTTTTGCAATCTTAAAAAATAACTGAAATGACAAGAGAAGTAGTTTACAATAAATATGAAATTGAGTTGTTGGAATTGATAGACTATGCTATTGATTTTTTCAGGAAGGGTATGGAAATGGGTGAAGTTCCAAAAGATTTTTTTGATACTTTTTCGAAGAAATATGAATTCATAAAAGAGAATGTCACCAGGTTTGCCAATGAGCGATATGATATAGTTGAATTTTTTGAAATTAAAAAATCAGAGGCGAGTAAATTGTATTATGATGACACATGCCTGCATTGTAAATTTCATTCTTCATTCCGACCTATAGGAAATGCTGTGGGTGCAATGGGGTTCACTTTTTATCTTTTTAATTGCCCGAAATGCAACAAGAATTTCCTTGCTCAAAATCCTTTTGATATGCATGAAAACCTTGCCTGGGTTGAGCATGAAATAATAAGAATCAGCAAGGAAGATGCTCATGGAAATTCAATAAAAAATTCAAAAAATCATACACCCGAACAATTTGAAAATTTGATAAAAGGTTACCTGGAATTTAAAGAAGAAGTCAGAAAATTGGATGAAGGGCTTGCGGCAAATAAAGTGGAAGAAGAGAGAGATATTCAACAATTAATTCCTTTGATAGCAGAGCTGAAGGGGTTGAAAATAATGGTGGAAGAGCAGCAGAAAAATGATGAAATAAATTAAAATGAATGTCTGTCTTGATACCTAACAAAGGAAATAATGAATATTGAACAAGGAATAATGAATAATGAAATTGGAAAACGAAGAAATACTGAATTCTGGAATTCATTCATTCTTATTTCAACCTTACTTCCTTCAACATTCCTTATTCCTTGTTCAATATTCATTATTTTAACAACATTAGGTATTAATACGGACAATCATATAAATTAATATTCAGGAGTGATTTTAAAAGAAAAAATAAGGCTGGCATTGAATCGGTTTTTGCTTGACCAAGATCATGTTTGCTAAAAATTAAAGACAAAAATTATGGAAGAAAATATTTATACAGAAGATGAAAAAGAGTTGCTGGGGATTTTGGAATTCCTTATACATTTTCATAAAACAGTGGAGTATGAAAATGATGAGGCGAGAGCAGGAGGAGAAAATATTATGAAGACATTTGAAGCCAAAAAAGATGAAATCATAAATATGGTGAATAAAAGATTTGAAAGGCTGGAAAAGGATAATCAGGCGGAGGGAAAAGACATCAACAGTTATTATGATGAAATATGCACGAGATGCGGATTCTTCTCGTCTTACAGACCTCTGCAAATCGTTAAAGATCAAAAGGGATATAGTTTTTATGAGTTCTATTGCCCGAAATGTCAAAAGAATTTCGTTGCAGAATTTCCTTTTGATGATCATGAGAAACTGGCTTGTATGGATGCTTATATTGTTATGGTAAGTAAGAAAGATAAATATGGGAAAGCAATGATAGATCATCCAAATGTGCCAAGAGAAGTTTTTGATAAATTTTTAAAAAGCACTGAAGCATTTAGAGAAGGAATTAGAAAATATGATGAGAGTAAAGCTGCAATGATAGCATTCGATGGTCAATGCCAGAAAGTTGTGAAGCAAAATCTTGAAGTATATAGACCAATAAAAAAAAGAATTGTGGCTAACTTTTTCAAGACAGATATAAATTAATAACAAACGAATGATATCAAGTATATTAAGTATTGAAAAACCTTGCCATCCGTGCTTGACCAAGAGAGTGGTTTATAGAAATTAAAGACAAAAATTATGGAAGAAAAAGTATTTAATCAAGATGAAATAGAGTTGCTGGAATTATTGGAATTCGTGTTATGTTATCATGCCAAAGCTGCTTTTACTGACGAAGCAAAATTAAAGGAAGGTGATACCGTGCGTAAAGAATGTGAAGTTCTTAAAAATCAGATTATAGAAACAGCAAATACAAGATATGAAAGCCATCAAGAACTTTTGGAAAAGAAAAAAATAAGATTGAAAGATTATTATGACGAGGGATGCACCTATTGTGGATTTTATTCGTCCTTTCAGCCTAATGGTGAAGCAGAGGGAGACTATGGATTTCGTTTTTATACTTTTCGATGTGCCAAATGCGGAAAGGATTTCCTTGGGCAATTGCCTGTTGATGACCATGATACAATAGTCTGGCATGATATTTTTTTAAAAGAAATATCCAAGAAAGATAAACGCGGAAATTTTACTTCAAAGAAGTTTAATGTTACCCAAGAAAAGATTGATACCATGATAGAACATTTTAATTTTTTTAAAGAAAAGGTACTTATTTGTGATAGAAATGAAAAGGTGCATAATGATTTTCTTATTGCTTATAACCTTGATGTAACGAAGCAACTCCTTAACCTTAGAGAAATAAAAAAGAAAATAACAGGCGAAATAATCATTGAGGATATTAATTAATATACATCGTATTTTGAATGAAGATAAAATGAATGCAAACCCTTGCCATCCTTGCTTGACTAAGATCATGTTTAATAAAAATTAAGGACAAAAATTATGGAAGAAGATGTTATCAGAGGCGATTATAAAGAGTTGCCGGAAATAATAGGATTTGTTAATGATTATTTTTCAAAAATGGTATCTGGAGATACCTTTAAACATCTTTCCTTAGATAATTCACTACCATCCTCAACTGTCCCCAACTGATAGAATCACCAGTAGTTTTCTTGAGGTCTGTAAGATTTTCAAATCCCATTTTCTCCACAGCAACTTTGATCATCTGGAATTGTTCTTCCGAAATGAAATCAAAAAGATTCACCTCCCCTGTTTTGATGAATAGAGCAAGATGCCCTTCTATAGTCGAAGCAGCCATGCCACGCAGGGTTGCTATCTCTTCAATAGTCTTTTTCTCTTTGTATAAATCAAGGCTTACTTTCTTGGAATCTATCTTTTCTTTTGGATCTTTGATGCCTTCCAATTTAATTTTTTCAACCCTCAATTCAATCGCTCTGTTGGTTCTTTCAAGGGTCTTGGCAATTTCATAAAGTGGTTTGTTATTCCCCACCAACGCCATTAATTTTTCATCCTCTTCTCTTGACCAAGGTCTGAAGGCATTGGCTTTTGTTTTCCTTATTTCTTCAACATTATAAGCCTTTTCTTTTTCAATCTTTGGTTCAGATGCAGCTTCAGAATTTGTTTCTGCAGGCTTTGGAATAACAGGCTGTTCCTTGTATTCAATAACAACTTTCAAATCCAACCCGCTCACATCAGCCTTCTCAATTTCTTTTACCTTTCTCCATAAATCAAGAATCAATTCATTGAAATAAAGCAACAAGGTTTTGGCGCGTTTCTTAATCTTAATTTCTTCCCTGATAGCGACAATAGGTTGAATGATTTCTTCCAAAAGTTTCTCAATGAAATAAGGCTTGGCTTTCTTGACACGCTCTTCCAATAGCGCGGTATCAATGGGTTTCACAATGACTATCTGATTCACTCTATCCATAAATTTCATTGCAATCAATGTTTGTTCTGAAGTTTTTGCTTTGATAATATTCAGCCTTTCAATGACAGAATCTCTACCATCAAATTCTTTTCCTGATGTGAATTCTATAGCCTCATCTATCAATACATTTACGAGATTCCAATCAAAAATCTTTTCTAATCTGGAGATGGAATATTCAAACTTTTCTTCATCAAGATTCAATGTCTTAAGATCGGTTTCCTTCTTGATGAATTCCACAATCCGTTGATCGGTAGAGATGGCACTCGCCGGAATCTTGGTCAGCAAAGTCAAGCCAGTCAAGGAAGTGCAGCGACTCAAGGCAACATAAACCTGCCCCGCCGCAAAGGAAGCACCTGCATCAATAGCCATCTTCGTGAATGTCAGACCCTGGCTCTTATGAATCGTAATAGCCCATGCCAACCGAATAGGATATTGCAGGAAACTACCGAGCGGTTCTTCATTAATTTTGTTGTCTTCTTTATCGAAAACATATTTAATATTATCCCACTTTTCTTTCTCCACTCTCAATTCAATATCACTGTCAGCCAGCTTCACGATAATTTCTTCGGCGGTGAGTTTAATGATCTTCGCCAGCTTGCCATTGTAGTATTTACCGGCTTTAGTATCGTTCTTAATGAACATGATTTGTGCTCCCAACTTTAACTCCAAAACTTTCTCTGTCGGGTAGGCTCTGTCACTGAAATCGCCATCTACATTAGCCTCGAATTTAAAGATGGGGGCATTCAGTTTTTGAAGCTCATCACGATTGATTTTATCAGCGGTATTGTTGTGGGTGGTAAGGGTAATGATATTTTCAACATCTATCCAAAAGCTCGGAACATAGCGAGAATGAAGCAATTCAAAGTCCTGTTCTGCCATTGAATTATTCCTTACACTATTCAATAACCCAATGAATTTTTCTTCGGTCTGACGATAGATTTTCTTCAATTCAATTATCAATGGAGGGTTCTCTTTCAAGACCTCTGCATTAAAGAAAAAAGGACTTTCATAATACTTCTTCAACAACTCTTTCTCCTGATCCTGAACCACTGGCGGCAACTGAAATAAATCCCCGATAAATAAAACCTGCACACCTCCAAAAGGCTTATTCCTATTCCCCCTGACAGACCTCAATATATCATCCACAGCATCCAATAAATCAGCACGAACCATACTCACTTCATCAATAATAAGAAGGTCCATTTCACTCATCAATTCACGCTTGGCTTTAGTGATTCTAAGCCCTCTCAACAACTCACTTTTATTGGTAAACTGAACCTCTCCCTGCACATATCCGCCATGTCTCAAATAAGCATTAAAAGGCAATTGAAAAAACGAATGCATTGTCACGCCTCCTGCATTGATTGCCGCGACACCAGTGGGCGCAACGACTACACAATTCTTGGAAGTTTCCTTCATCAGCTTCTTTAAAAAAGTAGTCTTACCAGTCCCAGCCTTACCAGTTAGGAAGACATTGCGCCCGGTATTATTTACCACCTCCCAGGCAGTATTGAAAACGTGATTTATTGTTTCGTCGGACATTTGCTTAATAGATTAAAATTCACTGGTTGCAAAAGTAGCTTTATCGAAGGTAATAAAGGATTGCACTAGATTGGATTGCATTGATAATATAGTTAGTGGTAAATTTACTTTAATAAAAAAGGCGGTGAAGATTTCACCGCCCTTTGCTCCCCCTCCTGGACTCGAACCAGGGACCCTTTGATTAACAGTCAAATGCTCTAACCAACTGAGCTAAGGAGGAATGATTTATTAATTTTGAGGGCGCAAAATTACTTTAATTTACCGACTAAACAATATCTTTGCAAAAATTTTTTTAAAAATATATCCTTATGAGTTTATTGGTTGTTGGTACGGTAGCCTTTGATGCTATTGAAACTCCGTTCGGAAAAACGGATAAAATTGTTGGTGGAGCCGCTACTTATGCGGGACTTGCCGCCTCCTATTTCACAAATAAGATTAACCTGGTTTCTGTCGTCGGGGATGATTTTCCGAAAGAAACAATTAAATTATTCCATGAAAAGAATATTAATACAGAAGGTCTCCAGATTAAAAACGGTGAGAAAACTTTCTTTTGGTCAGGGAAATATCATAATGATATGAACACCAGAGATACTTTGGTTACCGACTTGAATGTATTGAGTGCTTTCGATCCGATTGTTCCGGATTCAGCACAGGACTGTGAGTTTCTGATGTTGGGAAATCTGATGCCACAGGTTCAGAAATCTGTTATTGAAAGATTATGGAAAAGACCGAAGTTGATAGTTTTAGATACTATGAATTTCTGGATGGATGTGGCATGGGATTCTTTGCATGAAACGCTTGCTATGGTGGATGTATTGACTATCAATGATGCCGAAGCCAGGCAGCTATCCGGTGAATATTCATTGGTTAAGGCGGCGCAAAAGATTCTTAAATTAGGTCCTAAATATCTTATAATCAAAAAGGGTGAGCATGGTGCTTTATTATTTGATAAGAACCAGGTATTCTTTGCTCCGGCATTGCCTTTGGAAGATGTTTTTGATCCGACTGGTGCTGGCGATACGTTTGCCGGGGGGTTCATCGGACACCTCGCCGCTACCAATGATATTTCATTTGATAATCTCAAGAGAGCTATTATCTTTGGCTCTGCGATGGCTTCTTTCTGTGTTGAGAAATTCGGGACGGAGAGGTTAATTAATCTTAGCCAAGATGAAGTCAATGAAAGGGTTCAGGAGTTCATTGACCTTGTCCAATTTGATATTGTTCTAGTTTAAATAATTAAAAATATGCTACAGGGATTTTTAGATTTTATTGCCAAAGAGAAATTATTTCTTCCAAAAGATAAAATCTTAATAGCTGTATCTGGAGGTGTTGATTCTATTCTATTATGTGAATTATTTCATCAGGCAAAACTTAACTTCGGTATTGCTCATTGCAACTTTAATCTTCGTGGTAAGGAATCTGATGGAGATGAAAAATTTGTTAAAGCAGTAGCTAAGAAATATAGTGTTGATTTCTATTCCAAGGCATTTGACACCAGCTCTTATTCCAAAGAACAGGGAATCTCAATTCAGATGGCTGCAAGGGATTTAAGATACTCTTGGTTTGAAGAGATTCGAAATAAAGAAAAATACAAATTTATAGCAACTGCTCATCATCAAAACGATGTTGTGGAAACGGTCTTGATTAATCTTATTAAAGGAACGGGTATAGCAGGATTGCATGGAATATTACCCAAGAAGAAAAATATTATTCGCCCCTTGTTATTCGCTACAAGAGATGAAATTGAAACCTTTGCCAAGAAACATAAACTTAAATTCCGTGAAGATAGTTCTAACCAATCTGATAAGTATTTAAGGAATAAAATCCGTAATCAGGTGATTCCAATTTTGAAGGAGATAAATCCTACATTGGAGAAAACTTTTATGGAGAATGTGGAACGGATTAAGTTAGTTGAACATGTCTATAAATATGAGATTAAAAAATTAGAATACGACTATTTTATAAACCATAATGGCAAATTGAATATAGCTATCTTTGGCGAACAATATCATCTTTTTCCAGCTTTCCTCCACGAAGTCCTCGTTCGGTATAATTTTAACCATGATGTGATTAACGAAATAATCAAGGCAACGGAGAGCCCTGCTATTGGCAGGCAGTTCTATTCAACTACTCATAGAATTATTATTGATAGAGAAAGCTTAATCATTCTGAATTTAAAGGGCTCTCAAGACAATGAAACTTTTCTCATTAATAAAGATACTGATGATTTCTGTTCCAGTTATAATTCAGAATATTATTCCTTGGTGGCAGACAATTCTTGGAATCTCGAACATATTAAATATGACAACCTCGGGGGATATTTATTTTTAGACGAAGCTTCCCTCCAGTACCCTCTTACCATTCGTCGCTGGAAGCCGGGTGATTTCTTCTATCCATTAGGCATGAAAAGAAAGAAAAAAATCAGTGATTTTTTGATAGATAATAAGGTTCCATTGAATAAGAAAGAAAATACATTTGTAATAGTATCTGGCAAAGACATTGTCTGCCTTCTTGGGCATAGGATTGATAACAGGTATCGTATTACAGATACGACCACAAATGTTTTGACTATTGATTACAACGAAAAATAACCATGAAAGAGAAAAAACTATTTGAAGAAAAGCAATACCTCGGGTATAATAAATATGCACTGGTGAGGCAATTGGTATTGTCTATTTTTTGTTTCACGGCTTATCATTTTCAATTAGGAGACATCTTTTTCATCATCGGCTTATGTATTTTAGTTATTTCCGTTATTCTTCTTTTTATTCTTCACATTCACACCACGGTTTTTGAACATTGCATAATCATAGACGGGCTGTGGACTTCACGCAAGGTGAAGATTAATTTAGAGAGCATCGTTTCTGTGGAAAAAACCATTTACAGCAAATTTTCTCTCAACAATCCAGTCTATAACGTTCATGATAACGGGACGATAAAATTCTTTTCCGGCGGTCATAATGAAGCTGTTAAACTGACGGATCGTGATGGTCTTGTCTATCTTATCGGCAGCCAGAAAGCAGAGATATTATTTAATATTGTCGAAGACGCTTTAAAGAAGATAAAATCTTAGTGTCATATCAGTTTTTCTCTTCGCGAAATGTCAATTTAACGAATTGAATTATTCCTTTAGCAATGTCATTCCACTGAATTTTAAAGAAACCTTTTCTTCTTAGGAGAAAATTTCATGAGACATTGAAATGAGTTCACAATATAGCTTCACAAAGCCACCAGGCAATGAAATTAACTTACGAGACAGAGCCAATAACTCAAGAGACAGAGCCAATAACTCAAGAGACAGAGTCGATAACTCACGAGACAGAGTCATGAACTCACGAGACAGAGTCATGAACTCACGAGACAGAGTCATTAACTCACGAGACAGAGCCATTAACTCACGAGACATAGCTATAAACTCACGAGACAGAGTTATGCGCAGTAGAACTATTCAAATGCGCATTATTGCGAATAACCTCATCTTGCAAGTTTAAAGCATGCGATTCCAAGTATAAACTATGATACAGAATGCGAGTGAGGAGCACAATTGTTATTAAACCAACAGATCATCTGCAACAGTTGATGGAATTATTACTGAAGATAAACTAAATTGAATTAAGGCAGGTATTCGACGGTCTTTATAGAATTGATGAATAAAACTAAATTTGAAATGGTATATCCGACTTTAATATGCTTTTTCTACTTTTGCACCCCTAATAATTAAAAATATATGAAGAAAATAATAATGACTTTAGTGCTATGTTGGAGTATGCTCCAAATGAATGCGGGGAACGAAGGAATCCTTCCATACCCTATCTTCCAGAAACAATTGCCCAATGGGGTGAATGTGGTAACAGTGCCTTTTGGAAGTCCTGGAATTGCCGCCTTTTTTATCGTGATGCGAGTTGGCAGTCGCGATGAAGTGGAGCCGGGAAAGACTGGTTTTGCTCACTTCTTTGAGCACATGATGTTTCGTGGAACCGATAAATATCCAAAGGATAAATATGATGAAGTCCTTAAATCCATCGGTGCCTCGGCGAATGCAAATACGAGCAATGACCGCACTGTCTATCACATGACCGGTGATGCTGCGAAGATGGAAAAGATGTTTGAGATTGAAGCAGACAGATTTATGAATCTTAAATATTCTCTTCAGGATTTTAAAGCAGAAGCCGGTGCTGTTAAAGGGGAATACACCAAAAATTCGGCATCTCCTTATGAGCAATTAGATGAGAAAACCTGCGATGTCGCATTCGAGAAACATACCTATAAGCATACTACCATGGGTTTCTTCAAAGATATTGTTGATATGCCGAATCAATATGATTATTCTTTGTCTTTTTTCAAACGTTTTTATCGTCCTGAAAATGCAACTATCGTCGTCGTCGGGGATGTGAAACGTGAAGTCATTGAGACTCTTGCTGCAAAGTATTTTGGGGTATGGTCAAAGGGTGCTGTAAAGGCTGATATTCCAGTGGAACCGACACAAACTGTGACTAAATATTGTCATGTTCAGGTTCCGAGTTTTCCACCATATCTTAGTCTGAATTTCAAGTCCCCTGCCTTTGATGACAGGAAGATGGATATGCCTGCATTAGATGTATTAAGCTCTATTCTTTTCTCTGAAAAATCAGATTTGTATAATCAGTTGGTTGTAAAGGAGCAAAAGGCTTATAATATCTCCGGTGGTGCTGAAAACAGTCGTGATCCCAACTTATTCAGCATCGGTGTTTCACTGAAGGATGCGAAAGATATGCAAGGCGTAAAAGATATTATCATGGCTGCCCTTGTGAAGGCTCAAAATACGCCCGTTGATGAAAAGGTTTTAGCAGATGTAAAGTCACATTTGAAATACAGTTTTGCCATGCACATTGACAGCCCTGATGCAATAGCAGAGGCACTTTCGAGCTATATTTGGATTACCGGAGACCCCGAAAGTCTGAATAGATATTATGCCTTGTATGATAAAGTCTCGGCACAGGATATTATGAATGTGGCAAAGAAATATTTAGTTACCTCGGGGCTGACAATAGCGACTATTTCAGACGGTGCAGATGTCGGAGTGAAGTAATGAAAAATGAATAAAAATATATATTAGAAAAATGAAAAGATCAATCATATTAACAGCAATAATCTTATTTGGATTAATCACAAAAATGAATGCTCAAGAAGTAATAGAATTAAACCAGCCCCAATCAAATAAAGTCATTATCAAACTGATGTTCAAAGTCGGCAGTGCCTTGGATGATAAGGGTTTTGAAGGTGTCACCTATACCACAGCACAGTGCATTGAAGGGGGCGGTACAAAGGATTTGACAAGCACTCAAATCAAAGATAAAATATATCCCTGGGCAGCTTCATATTTTGTAACGGTGGATAAGGAAGTAACCATTTTTACCTTTGAAGTTCCTACCGTTTTCCTGAATGATTTTTATCCGATAATGAAAGGATTAATATTGAATCCTGCATTTGCACAAGAAGATTTTGAAAGAGTAAAAGCCAATCAGCAGAACTATGTTGACCAGGTTATACGTTCTTCTTCTGATGAGGAATACAGCAAGAAATTATTGGAAGATTTTCTATTTCATAACGGGAGTTATCAGCATCCTGTTCAAGGGAAATCTGCAAGTGTGAAAAGCATTTCATTAGAAAACGTAAAGAAATTTTATCATGATAATTTCTTTGCCGGAAACTTGAGATTAGGAATAGCAGGGAATTATTCTCCACAGTTCTTATCTCAATTAAAGAAGGATATGATGACCCTTCATTCCGATGTTGAAGTGAGACCTCTTACTATGATCAAAGGGCAGATATCAAAGGGAGTTCAAGTAGAGATTATAGCCAAAGAAAACGCCTTAGGCTCTGCAATATTCATGGGTTTCCCGATGGATTTAACCCGCAAGAGCGACGACTTTGCTGCGATGATGGTTGCAAACAGTTACCTTGGCGAGCACAGGAAATCATACAGCCTTTTATATCAAAAGATTCGAGAGGCAAGGTCTATGAATTATGGTGATTATACTTACATCGAATGGTATGACAACGGTGGTCAAAATATGTTGCCACGTCCCGGGTTTCCTCGCTCCATGAATTATACATCTACATGGATCAGACCTGTTCAGACAGCGAAGGGATTGAAAGCTCAATACCCGGAATTAAAGGATATTAAGATTGGTCATGCACACTTTGCAATTCGTATGGCTATCCGTGAAATGGATAAAATGATTAAGGATGGAATGACTCAAGCTGACTTTGAATTGACCAGAACTTTCCTTAGAAGTTACATTAAACTATACATCCAGACTCCTGAAAGACAGCTTGGATTCCTGATGGATTCAAAGTTTTATGGACGGAAGGATTATATCAAAGAAATGGATGCCTTGCTTGCCAAACTGACTCTTGAAGATGTGAATAATGCCATCAAGAAATACTGGCAAACTCAAGATATGTTTATCTCCATAGTTACAGATGTTTCTGAAGCTGAAGAGCTAGCTGCAAGCTTGGAAAAGAACCTGCCATCACCAATGAGTTACAGCAATTCTTTGAAGGAAGTTTTATCAAAAGATATTCTTGATGAAGATGAAATAGTTTCCAAGTATCCTTTGAATGTTAAGTTTGTTACTGTTTTTAGGTCTAAAGATACCTTTCAATAGAATCAACTCTTCTCTTATTTATTATTTATTTATAAGATGTTTTGCAGCATCTGGTATAAAAAACAAAAACCCGCCAAATGAGAACGGGTTTTTGCATTACAAATAAATAACACTATTACTACAAAACGTTGCAAAAATACATGATATATTTCCTCCTAAAACATTCATGTATGAAAACTTCTTAACGATAGATTGTTAATAATTTAATGCTTGTTTTACCGTTATTAGCTGAATAAAATAAGTTTTTACTGCTTTTGATTATTAACAGGTAACTGGAATTATGGAAGATTTAAGTTTTGAGCTTCCTCCCTGTGTTATCAACAAGGGTAGAACGAGTCATTACAAATGACCCGTTTTCATCTTTTACTATGGATGAATTTAAAAGGACTGACATCATGCTGCCATCCTTTCTTAAAATATCAAACTCCATATTATTTATAAATCCTTGCTGAATAAAATATTCTTTATTTTCTTTAAAATATTCCCTCTCTTCTGGAGCTATGAGATCGAAAATTTTCTTCCTATTAATAATTTCATCTCTTGAATACCCCAACCAGTTGAGCATAGTATCATTGATGCGAGTTAAAACAAAGTCCTTGTTCAAAGAATAATATCCACATGGTGCATGATTGTACAGATCTTCAATTTCTTTCTTTGATTGGTTCACCACCTCTTCATAACGAATTCGTTCAGTGACATCACGAAGATTTAAAACGATTGCCCTAAGATTCAGATTATTTATTAAATTTACGGCCACACCTTCCATCCAGCTCCAGGAGCCATCTTTATGAACTATCCGATATAAAAAAGGGAACAAGTCGCCAGGTTTATCAAGCATTTCCTTAAATAAACGGACAGCTTTATATTTTTCATTGGAATGAATTAAATCGAAGATAGAAAAACCATAAGCTTCATCAACACTATATCCGAGGTGACTGGTCATAGAGGGTCCTACATACAATATTTTACCATCCTTTTCAACTAACATAATAACATCTGAACTGTGCTCTATGATGGTTTGGAATCTTGTCTCAATATCATGCTTGGCTTTCTCTGTCCGGATCTTTTGTTCACGTTCAATAAATTGAAAATAAAATATTGCCAACATGATGAACATTGAAACAATAGCTATCAGGAAAGTACGAATGGCACGGTTCTTAGCTTCTTTGACCTGAGCATCCCGTGCTTCATAAAGTTTCTTTTCATAATCCTGAAAAGAACTTAATTGAGTATTGATATTTTCAATGTCAACTTTGACATCGAAGGAAGATATGTAATTTTCTGCAGCAGTAAAATCATCCTCATCTTTTCGCAATTCAACAGCTTCATTCAAATCATTTATGTAGTCATCAACTTGTGAAGTTAACTCCATACTCTTCTTCTTGAGAACAGGATTATCTTCCGTCGTCTGTTTGATATTAGCAAGGTGTGATTTGATATTATTTATGGTATTATTAACCGGTACTAAATATTTATCATCCCCCGTAAAAATATAGGAATTAACTGAATTCTCGCCGCTCTTTAATTCAGATTTTGTAGCTTCTAATTCATAAATTACAAGGTGCGAATTGGAGACATAATCGGGAATACTCAACAGGTGAATAGTGCTATAAATAGATATAACAAAGTTCAGGGCAATGAGTATTAGCACCAATGCGAACACGAACATTGTTTGTTTCCGGTCTAAGAGTGTCATTGCAGCTTAATTAAGGGGAATGAAGATGGGAACTTTGTCCACCAATATTCAAGCATTGCAAACAAGAATATCAAAGTACTTTGAAGGACTTTCCTGTTTCTATCTATTGTCATTATGATTAAGAATTTGTTCTCAAATAATTCAGAATTTAATACAAATATTCTTCTCTTCCGTGAAAAATTTAAAGGCTTCGAAGCCTCCTTCTCTCCCCATTCCAGACCGTTTTACTCCTCCAAAAGGAGTGCGTAAATCTCGCAACAGCCAGCAGTTAACCCATACGATACCACTTTGAAGTTTGGCAGCAACACGATGAGCCTTGTTCAAATTTTCGGTGAATAACAATGCTGCCAGACCATACTTGGTGCTGTTAGCATAGAGCAATACTTCCTCCTCGGTTTCAAATGGGGTCAATGTAACTACAGGACCAAAGATCTCTTCCTGGTTAGTCCTACAATCAAAAGGGAGATTTTCAATAATTGCAGGTTCAATGAACCACCCATTACTGCATCTTCCCTCGGGATGAATAGATTTACCACCTTTCAGAATCATGCCACCTTCTTCCTTAGCTAAATGGATGTATTGAAGAATCTTATCATAATGTTGTTTGGAGACTATTGCACCTAATTTATTCTTATCATCAAATGGATCTCCGACTATCATTTTTTCCGTTTCCTTAAGGAACTTTTCTTTGAATATTTCATAAATGTTTTTCTCAATAAATATCCTTGAACCGCACAAACAAATCTCTCCCTGGTTGGTAAAAGAAGCTCGGACAGATGTCCTAACAGCTTTATATAAATCACAATCTGCAAAAACAATATTAGGATTCTTGCCACCTAATTCCAGTGAGAGTTTCTTGAACATTGGTGCAGTAGTTTTAGCAATAGTTTCACCTGTCTTTGTGCCGCCTGTGAACGAAATAATAGGAATGTCAGGGTGTGCGGTAATTGCAGAACCAACCTTATGTCCATATCCATGCACAATGTTCAGAACTCCAGGTGGCAAGCCGGCTTCAATACATATTTCTGCTAATAAAAAAGCTGTCATAGGTGTGATTTCAGAAGGCTTTGCAACAACCGTATTTCCTACAGCTATCGCAGGAACTATCTTCCAGGTGAAAAGGTATAAAGGAAGATTCCAAGGGGAAATACATCCTGCCACACCAATAGGGGTTCTCAAGGTATAATTCAATGCAGAATCTTCCATTGCATGGGATTCGGAAGCAAAATGAAGGATGCCGGTTCCATAAAAACGAAAGTTCTCTGATGCCCTTGGAATGTCAACACTTTTAGCCAGCCACAAAGGTTTTCCATTATCAATAGTTTCTGCTTTTGCCAAAGCTTCAAGATTTTTTTCTATTAATTCAGAAATCTTCAAAAGAATTTTAGAGCGATGAGGTGCGGGAGTTACTGACCATGTTCGAAATGCTTTCTTAGCAGCTTCAACAGCAAAATTTACATCTCGTTCATCAGAGTCAGGTATCAATGAATACACCGTCCCCGTTGATGGATCGTAATTGTCAATATACTCATTTGATTCAGGAGCAACCAATTCTCCATTAATAAAATTCTTTATCTTTACCATATTATTATTCTCTGCTTAATAAACACCAGTCTGTAATTCCTCGCCGCTCTTTTTCCAACCTCGATACATCCCTTCAGAATTAAATGGAAGTTCGATATTACCGTTGCCATCTATGGCTATTAAACCACCTTCTCCACCTAACTTAATCAACTTATCATGAACCAAAATCTGGCAAGCCTCCTTTAATGACAAACCTTTATATTCCATTAAGCAAGAAATATCATGCGCAACAACAGCACGTATAAAATATTCACCATGACCAGTGCAGGATATGGCGCAAGTCGAATTATTTGCATAAGTTCCGGAACCAATAATCGGGCAATCGCCAATCCTTCCATATCGTTTATTAGTCATACCACCGGTTGAAGTAGCAGCAGCAAGATTCCCATGAAAGTCAAGTGCCACGGCTCCTACAGTTCCAAATTTCCTGGTATCTTTATGATCTAAAAGAACTTCATCGGTATCTTTAACCGCAAGCCATTGATCGCGGCGATGCTGCGTATAGAAATATTCATCAGGCTCAAAAGGTAAACCTAATTTCATTGCAAATTCTTCAGCACCCCTGTCACATAGAAAAACGAAATTGGAATTTTCCATGACATTCCTCGCAAGCGAAACAGGATTGCGGACATTTTTGACTCCTGCTACTGCACCGGCTCTCAGAGTTTTTCCTTCCATTATGCAGGCATCCATTTCATGAATGCCTGCGTTTGTAAATACAGCACCTCTGCCTGCATTAAACATCGGTTCGTTTTCTAATTCTATAACTGCCGCTTCGATAGCATCAAGAGCATTACCTCCATTTTCAAGTATCGAATACCCTGCGAGAGTGGCTATTTCCAAAGCTTTTCGATAATTGCCTTCTGTTTGAATTGTCATCTCTGTAGCACTCAATGTACCCGCTCCGCCATGTACTGCTATTCCCAAATTTGCCATTAAATTTTTTTTGCAAAATTATAAAAATTTATCATGGAAAATTCGTTAGCCCTTCATTAGGGTGAATGACAAATTGTATTAACAGGTTCTTGTTAACAAAGCCTACCTCTAAGACCTTAAGGCGCAAAAGTTATATCTTTGCAGGAGTACAAATAAACTTTGCAGGAATACAAAGTCTCTTGGTAGGAGTGCAGAGTCTCTTTGCAGGAGTGCAGAGCCTCTTTGCAAGGGTACAAAGTCGCGATGCAGAAGTACAACACCCCGTTTCAGAAAATAAAAACTGCCCTTAGGCTTCATAAAAATATAAAACATTATTGCCAATTATTCCACAATAAGATTAAATTTTGTTGAAGCATTCCACCAGCGGAGTCCTTCGGTCACAAAATCGGCTTCAATAATATAAGTTCCTTTTTGCGGGGGAAGATAAACCATCAATCCTTCTGTGTTTTCATCTCTTACATCCAGCTCTAATGGTGTCCGAGTATTATCCCAAGATAACAATGAACCATCTTTATTAAACAGATGGTAGGTTAACATAACTGGATGCTCGCCATCAGGAATAGAATTGATGATATGCCCGGAAGTATTGGTAATTTTTATGGGCACAATTATAAAATTATAAACATTGGAATGGACTTCATTTGATAGTGATTTAAGAATTACATTCTTGTTATTAAAGTCAGATTCATGAAAGGAAGAATCGGCTTGCGAAGTATTTAACTTCATGTATTCAGTGGCTGGAAGGTGATAATAATTCCTGTTAATAGTAGTAGATTTGGCACTAAAAGGATCCCAGGGAGTTCCAAGAAAAAGAGTCTTGTCATGAATCACGGAATCGAATTGATTAACGTTATCTGTAGGATAGAAAGTAAGTGCAGAATCAGGCGATGGAAGCGAAGAATAAAGCATTGTCTCATAAGGAAAGAATTGATGATAGAAGATGATATTATTAGGAATGCTCTTAGTGCTTAAGATGTATTTTTTGTTGTTTAATTTCTTGCCTTGCTCTGTTAATCTTTCGAAATAATGAATCCTTTCGGTCTGAATAAAATGGGCTTTATAGATTCCCTTGACATTTATAAAAAGTAAAACGGAAATTATTAAACAAACTATAATCTTTGAGAATTGATAGTTTGGATTTGAAATCTCGACACCTATTAAATACATCAAAGTTATCCCACCAAACAACCCGAAAAGTGTTGCGTAGTATTGGAAGAACAATTCATCAACATCTTGTGGGAAAAGTAGAACAAGGAATACCAAATAACCTGAAAGAAATGCAATAAAAAAGGCAAGCATCAACCATTGTCGGCGGATTCCCATCATTATAATGCAAAACAAAAAGGTGAAACCTAAGGTCTTTAATGATACTAAGAAATAGACTTTGGAATATGCCCAGCTTCGCAATGAAAAGAAGTCAGGTAAAGATGACAACAGATCTACCTGTCCTTCCATTTTTGCTAATTCATAGGAGGTATTCGAAAAGAATTTCATTCTTAAATAAAACCATCCTAATGCAAAGATAAACACTATCCAAATGTGAAGATCTTTCCAACGCTTGCTACCGATTAATTCTAATGAAATCGAGAATATTACAGCGAAACAGGCTAATTGCTGGCAATAGGAAATCAAGACGATAATGGGTATCGAAATTAGTGCGGCAACCCATTGTTTTATTTGGGAAGAATAAGGCTCTTCAGGTGCTATTATTGCCCAAAATAGAATTGAAAACGACATGCCCATAAATAATTCAGATGTGGAATAATAAAACTCCCACCGGAAGGCGAGACATAGCGTAAGCATTAGTGCTACAGCGGCTCTGAAATTCTTTAAGGCTATTGTACAAATTAAAAACAATGTATAATTAATCAAGATAAATGATACCGAATAGAGCCTAAGAAAGGTCTCTAATGAACAATGGCTTTTCAATGCAATCAAAGGAAGAAATTGGGAAGGAGCCATGCCCCATCTATTGCATGCTATGGCGAACTTGCCAGATTCAAGTATCCCGAAAGAGAAATATGCAGGGTCGAAACTCAACATTCGTTCTTTAAAATAAATCCATGCTATTATGAATAAAGCTCCAAAAAAAAGCAGTCCTATTAGGTGAATGATTCTGTGGTATATTTTGTCGGAATTTATCATGAATATGGATTTCTATTTGTGCAAATTTATAATAAACGAATTAAATGAGGATTCATCATTCGGAATAAAAACCTGTCTTTAATTGTGCTGAATTTAATTCAATATTATTCTTGTCTTTGTTAAACATCTTTTCATAATCTTCATCACCTTTACTTTAAATTTTATACTTTTGCCTCATAAAATATTTAATACATAATTACAATGTTACCAAATGACTTTAAAGATCTTTTTGTTCTTGAATTGGACAATTTGCACAAAGAAATTTCTGCTCTTGATGAAGCTAAATTATGGACAATATCTGGAGAAGTAAAAAATTCTCCCGGTAATCTCTGTCTTCACTTACTCGGAAATTTAAACTATTTTATTGGCGCGTTAATAGGCAAGAATGGCTATGTTCGTAAGCGTGATGAAGAATTTACGACCAAAGATATTCCGAAAGAGAAATTATTGGAAGACATTACCGCTACTAAAACTATGGTCTCTGATGTATTCAGCAAAATGAATACTGAAGCATTGCAAAATGACTTTCCTTTTGAGCCATTAGGAAAAAGAAGTACAGAATTTATGTTGAGTTATTTTCTTGGGCATTTTATGTATCACCTGGGACAGATCAATTATTACAGACGATTAGTTTAGGTTGATGCCTGAATCTAAAAAGAAACTTTCTTTGAGGAATGGTTCTTCAAAAAGGAATAGTTCAAAATGGCTGCTGTTAGGAGCTATTCTTATCCTTACTCTTATTTCTTTTTCTTCTTCATTAAAAAACAATTTTACGAATTGGGATGATGACAGATATGTAATAGACAATTTGATGTTGTCAAAACCATTGAATGAATGTGCAAAATTCTATTTCAACAACATCTTTTTTAATAATTATCATCCATTGACGATGATGCTCTATGCATTTGTCTATCATCATTCCGAGCCTGTTCAAAATGTTATTATTGATCCTGAATCTTTCCATAAAATTAATCTTTTAATCCACTTAATAAATGTTTCATTAGTCTTCTGGTTTATCTTTCTCTTGAGCGGTAAGAGATTAGAAGTAGCGGCTGTTTGTGCAATGCTCTTCGGTATTCATCCGATGCATGTAGAGTCTGTTGTGTGGGTTTCGGAATTGAAAGATGTATTGTATAGTTTCTTCTTCATAGGAGGATTGATTGCTTATTATAAATACATCAATTATTCCAAGAGAACTAGTCCCAAAACGGGCTTATATTTGCTCACATTTGTCTTTTTTATCTTATCAGGATTATCCAAACCTGCTGCTGTAACTTTTACTTTGATGCTACCTTTGATAGACTTTTATTGTAAGAGGAAGTTCAATGCAGTTGTTTGGTTAGAGAAGGTTCCATTCTTAGTTATTTCAATGGTACTTGGCATAATAACCTTTAAGGCTCAACTGCCTGATTCTATTGGTAAAATAGAGACCTTTACATTATTTCAAAGATTGATGTTCGGATGTTATTCCATGCTTGTTTATTTATACAAATTAATTCTGCCAATAAATCTTTCAGCGTTATATCCATATCCGACATTAGCCGGTCATGAATTAAACTTATCCTTTATCTTTTATGCCGCTCCATTTATCTTTGCATTAATCTTTTTCTTGGTTTACAGAAGTTTGAAATATTCAAGAATAATAGTCTTTGGATTCTTATTCTTTTTTCTGAATATCATCTTGGTTTTACAATTCTTATCAGTGGGGAATGCCCTGGTAGCAGAGCGTTATTCTTATGTTCCTTACATTGGATTATTTTTTATTATAGGAATGGGATTTAGTTGGCTGTATAGAAATACCAATCCTAAAATAGCTTCATATAAATCCATCTTTATCGGTGCTGTTATTATCATAGGAATTACTTTTGCATACATAGCCAATGCACGTTGTAATGTTTGGTATAACAGTGAAACACTATGGACTGATGTTATCAACAAATATCCTGATAATGCCGAAGCTTACAAGAACAGAGGAGGTTATTTAACTGACAAAACGAAGTATGATATCAGTCCTTCAAAGAATGATTTTGATAAAGCATTCGAGGATTTTAATACCGCCATAAAATTAAATCCTGTGGATGCCAAACTATATCTCGACAGAGCAAATGTCTATGCTGAAAAGGGTAAGTATAACCTTGCTCTTACTGATTATTCCAGTGCATTGAAATTGGATTCTTCTGATTATTCAATTTATCTGAATCGAGGAATTACTTATTCCAAGATGGAGAAATATGATAGTGCATTTGTTGATTGGGGTATGGTCATGAAACAAGATGTTTCCGGATTCCAAATTCAACAAATTGCCAAACTAATTCAAACTCGAGCATTTACTTCTCTTCAAGCAAAGAAATTCAAAGATGCTGTTGATGATTATTCATGGTTGATTAACAGGGATATTTCTGTTCGTCCGAATATTTATTTCTTTCGTGGCATCGCTTATTTTGAAATGAAGAATTATGAAGCCTCCCTTACAGATAATACCAAAGCAATTGAGATGGATCCTAATTATACGGAAGCTTATTACAACCGTTCTCAAGTAAATTTTAATCTTAAATTATATAAGAGTTCCTTGGATGATATTCTTAAAGCAAAGAGCCTGGGATATGATGTTGATCCTGCAATGATTCAGGAAATACAAGCAGCTATTCATGATTCGAAATAGAATCATAAATTGCAATTCCTAATTGTTCACTATAATATACCCTTACGTCGAAATCCTCCTCCGAATAATATTCAAAGCCCCGCCTGCCTTAAACAATTCTATCTGCAAGGCATTTTAGGAATGATTGACTTTAAGGGTTTAAGCTTTAATGAAATGGGTTTATTGAATACATGGCACCCCCTATTACTTAATGAAGGCAGTTTATAAGAGCGTAAAGCCATTTTAATAGATCATAAAATTGTTTTAGGCTTCAATAAAATGAGTTTATTGAATACATGGCACCCTCCATTTCATAATAAAATCAGTTTAAGACATCCTAAATTTGTTGAATAGTCAAGCCCATTGCCCGAAAAACTAAGGGTGTGCTTTATGCGATTTGAAGGGTTTTTTAAGAAAAGGAAGGGACTCCTTCGTAACTCGAGGGGGCTCCTTTAAAACTCAAGGGGACTCCCGCTTAACTCAAGGGGATTCCCTCGAAACTCAAGGGGACTCCCGCTTAACTCAAGGGGATTCCCTCGAAACTCAAGGGGACTCCCTTGAAACTCAAGGGGACTCCGTCATAACTCGAGGGGACTCCGTCGTTTCGTGAACAGATAAGTACTTTTTAACTCTATCTATGGAATAATCAACCCTATTGCCCGAAAAACTATGGGTGTGCTTTATGCGATTTGAAGGGTTTTTGAAGGGGAATGCACACCGGTAGCTACTGTCATCATACCAGTAACTACTGGGGTCATACCAGCAGCAACTGTGGTCATACCAGCAGCTACTGTGGTCATGCCAGCAGCTACTGTGGTCATGCCAGCAGCTACTGTGGTCATGCCAGCAGCCACTGGGGTCATGCCAGCAGCTACTGTGGTCATGCCAGTAGCAACTGTGGTTATGCCAGCAGCTACTGTGGTCATGCCAGTAGCAACTGTGGTCAGATTAATTGCTCCGGTGAAGATTTTAAGCTATAAAAAACCGAATTTCGGGGTAATCAACCCCATTGCCCGAAAAACTAAGGGTGTGCTTTATGGGATTTGAAGGGTTTTTGAAGGGGAAGGAGGGGATTGGGAAATTCTCAACCAGAAAATAACATACTAAGGAGACCCAAGAATAAAAAAGCTCCAATAATTTTTAGAATAAGAAGAAAATTATCAACTCCAATTAGTCCTATAAATATTGTAAGGCCAATTAAGCTAAATATAACTTTTATAAGATTTTGTGTTTTTCGCTCCTTTTTTTGAATTCCTTCTAATTGTATTTCCTTTTCCGTTTTAGGTCGTGGGATGGCATAATCATAATCTAATGAACTTGAATAACTACTGCTGTCATCATCATCATTACATATAAATCCAATTTGATGTCCTCCATATTCTTTGCAATTTCCATATGGGCAAGTGCCCCCGTCTGTTCTATATGGCAATTCACAATCATTACAATAGACATGACCATTAGAGCATTGAAGAATAGCTGTACCATCTCTGGTATTACCACAATGTCTACAACTTTTAGCTTCCATAATTGTATTTCAAACAAAACCCTTACCTCGAAATCCTCCCCCGAATAATATTCAAAGCCCCGCCAGCCTTGAACCATTCTATCTGCCATTGGTGCTTCATTATTTTATTTTGAAGGGATTGATAATGGTCAGTTTTGATTCTATTACCATGCCATCTTGCATATCTTCGGAGTAACATATCTCGCAATTATTCTCAAGAGCAGATGCAACAATCAAGCTATCCCACCAGCTTAATTGATACTTGGTAAAAATCATAAAAGCGATTTCCAAAGTTGAGGGTTGAACGGCAACAAGTTTAAGTTTTGGAATAAAGCCTTTGACGTGGTCAAGTGCTTCTTCTTTACTCAATTTGAATTTGCGAATACACACATTTATATTCTCCGCCACAACTTGAGTACTGATAATAAAATGTGGTTTAAGAAGCATTGCTACCTGTTTCCTTTTTGGAAGATTTTCCTCTATTAAATAAACAAGGATATTAGAATCAAAGAATGCGAGTTTATCGGTCATAAAGTTCGTCTCTGTTAAATTTATAACCTGTGAAATCAACATGGAATTTTGAATAATAATCCATGATAGATTGATGGTACGCCTCAAGGTCGATTTCCTTTTTGGTTTCAACATCATCAGTAACAGGGAGGATGATTACCTCCAGCTTCCGTGATTTAAATTCATCAGGCAAGGTAATATTGATGGAAACTTCATTCGTTTCCGACTCAATAAATTTTCTTATCGCATTCATAATTTCTAATTTTTTACAAAGATAAGGATTAAATTGAAATCCTCCCACGAATAATATTCAAAGCCCCGCCAGCCTTGAACCATTCTATCTGCCAGGCATTGTATGAATGATTGACTTTGATTTCTTCTTTACTGCCATCTTTGTGGTTTAATACTAAGGTGAGCGGTGTATTTGGAGCGAAGGAAGTCAAGCCGATAATATCTATCGTATCATCTTCCTGAATCTTATCGTAATCTTCTTTGTTGGCGAATGTGAGGGCGAGCATTCCTTGTTTCTTGAGATTGGTTTCATGGATACGTGCAAATGATTTTACCAGCACAGCCCGAACGCCTAAGAAACGCGGCTCCATAGCTGCATGTTCGCGGGAAGAACCTTCACCATAATTTTCATCTCCTACCACAATACTGCCTATCTTGGCGGCTTTGTAGGCACGTTGCACGGCAGGCACAGAGCCATATTCGCCAGTCAATTGATTCTTCACAGAGTCGGTCTTTTCATTAAATGCATTGGTCGCTCCGATGAGCATATTGTTGGAGATATTATCCAGATGCCCGCGATATTTCAACCAAGGACCAGCCATCGAAATATGGTCAGTAGTGCATTTGCCTTTAGCTTTAATTAATAATTTCAAGCCGTATAAATCTGTGCCTTCCCAAGCCTTGAAAGGGTCTAACAATTGCAGACGATCCGAGTCAGGAGAGACGGCAATATTAACTCCACTGCCATCTTCGGCAGGTGCCTGAAACCCTGCATCCTCAACCGCAAAACCTTTCAATGGCAACTCAATTCCTTGTGGCTCTTCCAACTTTATTTTCTCTCCTTTTTCATTCGTTAGATAATCAGTTATTGGATTAAAACAAAGGTCGCCGGAAAGAACCATTGCTGTAACTAATTCAGGAGAAGCGACAAAAGCATGAGTGTTTGGGTCACCATCATTACGCTTTGCAAAATTCCTGTTGTAGGAAGTGATGATAGAATTTTTAGGGTCAGTACCTGTGCGATGCCTAGCCCATTGACCGATACAAGGACCACAAGCATTAGCCAAAACAATTCCACCGATCTTTTCAAATTCAGGAAGCAAACCATCTCGTTCGGTAGTATATCGAACCTGCTCCGAACCGGGAGTAATGGTAAATTCAGTCTTTGCTTTCAGATTATTTTTAATGGCAAATTTTGCAATGGAAGCCGAACGTGTAAGGTCTTCATAAGATGAATTCGTGCAAGAGCCTATCAAGCCAACTTCAAAATATCGGGGCCATCCATGTTCCTTCACAGCATCAGCAAACCTTGATAGGGGCCAAGCCAAATCAGGAGTAAAAGGTCCATTGATATGCGGCTCTAATTCAGAAAGATTTATCTCAATAACCTGGTCAAAATACTTTTCAGGATTAGCGTAAACTTCAGGGTCACCAGTGAGGTGAGCAGCAATACCATCAGCCAATTGAGCAATGTCGGCTCTGTCGGTTGATTTTAAATAATCAGCCATCTTAGAATCATATCCGAAGATAGAAGTGGTTGCTCCAATCTCCGCACCCATATTGCAAATAGTTCCCTTACCGGTACAACTCAAGGACTGGGCACCTTCACCAAAATATTCAAGGATAGCACCTGTTCCACCCTTCACAGTAAGGATTCCGGCAACTTTCAAAATGACATCTTTTGCAGAAGTCCAGCCCGAAATTTTACCGATTAATTTCACACCAATCAACTTCGGAAACTTCAATTCCCAAGGCAATCCAGCCATTACATCGCAAGCATCGGCACCACCGACACCAATAGCAACCATGCCCAAACCACCTGCATTGACAGTATGAGAATCAGTTCCAATCATCATCCCGCCAGGGAAAGCATATTGCTCCAAAATAACTTGGTGAATGATGCCCGCACCAGGCTTCCAAAACCCGATTCCATACTTATTTGACACCGAAGCAAGGAAATCATAAACCTCCTTATTCACATCCTTCGCCGTCGCCAAATCATCCTTCGCACCCGTCTTTGCCTGAATCAAATGGTCACAATGCACAGTTGAAGGCACAGCCACTTTCGCCCGCCCCGCCTGCATAAACTGCAACAAAGCCATCTGCGCCGTAGCATCCTGCATAGCCACTCGGTCAGGATTAAATTCCACATAACTACCGCCACGTTTATACTCCTCGGTCGGTTTTCCAGAGGTCAGATGAGAATACAAAATCTTCTCGGTTAAAGTCAGTGGCTTGCCCACTACCTTGCGTGCTTCGGAAATGTTATTACCCATTTCGTAATACACTTTTTTGATCATTTCAATGTCGAATGCCATATTATTATATTTACAATTTTTGATTTACGAATTACGATTTCTTGAACGTTGCAAATTTACGAAAATTATCTTGCTTGAGGAATGTTGTGCTAATAATAGTTTTATGGCATTAATAAGGCGGTTATGTCAAAACAATGTGAAAAAATACCTAACGTAAATAGATTTTACTAAGTTTAACTTTTGACAAATTATTTAGCTATTATAAACAACCCATCCTTATTGGATATCGGTATTATACTATGTTAAAAACAAATCAATAGAGTTATTCTATGACTAAAGCATTTCAATTCCCAGCCTTCTTAATATGAATTGGTTTGAAACCTGTGGAATCTATTTGACGGATAATTTGTTCAACTGCCCTATCTTCACCCACCGAATCATAGGTTGCTTTTAAATTAGAACCGAATAAATGAGCCATTCCTTGCCAGAAAGTTGCAGTTAATGATCCTCTTAATTCTTTCACCAATTCGTAAGATGTTTCCCCTGTTTCACGATCAATTAATTTAATCAGAATCCGTCCCTGATCTATGGTCAGATTTTTTAATTCCTTCTCAAAACGTTCCTTCATTTCCTTTTCTTTTTGTTTAATAAATACTTTCCTTTCATGTTCTGATGACATAGTAGCTATGGTATCATTTATCTCATCCAGCGTGGCTTTTGCAATTCTTGCATAAGGCAAAACTTTATAAACATTCGTAAATAAACGATTCATTTCATTAAGCTTCTTAATGGCTTTGGGATCAGGTTTTTCAATAACATCATAAGGATTGAGAACCATTACCGGCAAGGTATCATTACCGATGACTTCAGCATTAACAATAATTCTGGATGAATCTTTTTGAGCGAAGATTTTAGAATAAGGATGGAACATTAAGACACTAAAAAATATCAAGCCAAATATGGGGAAGCCAAGTATTTTTAGCAGCTTAGATTCATAATTTTTATTCAATACTCTTTTCGATTTGTCTTCCATTTAGAAACTGCTTCAATAGAATTATTAACCGCAGCTACCTTGATTTTATTATTCTCATTAATCAATTTTCCACCAAGAAATGCAGCTACTGATTCTTCTTCCGAATCACTAGAAATCAAATCCCCTGAATTAAAATGATTCTTAATAAAATTAGTATCAAAGTTTCCAGACCTGAAAGCCTCATGCTGCATAACAAATTTACAGAATGGCAAGGTAGTTTCTATGCCTGTTATTTTATATTCATCAATCGCACGAATCATCCTTGATATAGCTTCCTCCCGGTCTTTTCCATAAGTGATTAATTTCGCAATCATATTATCATAAAAAATTGGAATTTCCATGCCCTCTTCAAAGCCATCATCCACCCTGATACCAGCCCCCTTTGGAGTTTGATAAGTAGTTAAGATACCCGTGTCCGGAAGAAAATTATTTGCAGGGTCTTCCGCACAAACTCTTATTTCAATTGCATGTCCTTGTATCTTCAAATCATCTTGACGAAAACTTATTTTTTCTCCTCTGGCAATCTTTATTTGTTCTTTTACCAAATCAATTCCGGTAATTAATTCGGTAACCGGATGTTCGACTTGCAGGCGGGTATTCATCTCCAAAAAATAGAAATTCATATTCTCATCCATCAGAAATTCTACGGTGCCTGCACCCACATAATTACAGGCTTTGGCAACCATTACGGCGCATTCCCCCATTGCCTTTCTCAACTCCGAAGTGAGGCAAGAAGAGGGGGCTTCCTCGACCACCTTTTGATGCCTGCGTTGAATGGAACATTCCCTTTCAAAAAGATAAACAACATTGCCATGAGTATCTCCTAAAATTTGAATTTCTATATGCCGTGGAGCACCTACATATCTTTCAATAAATACCGAACCATCACCGAAGGAGGATAGGGCTTCACTTGCTGCGAGTTTCATTTGTTCTTCAAAATCTTCGATTCGATTCACCACTCTCATTCCCTTACCACCACCTCCTGCAGAAGCTTTTATAAGGATAGGAAAACCCACGTCTTGCGCCACTTTCTTTGCCTTATTAATATCGGTAATTGCATAATCGGTGCCCGGAACCAAAGGAATGTTATACTTCTTTGCAGCTGCTTTGGCAGAGAGTTTATCACCCATCATCTCCATTGATTCCGGAGATGGTCCGATGAAAATTATTCCTGCATCCTTAACTTTCTTTGCAAATATTGCATTCTCTGACAGAAAACCATAGCCAGGATGAATACCCTTTGCACCTGTCGCTTTGGCAGCTTTGATAATATTTTCCATCACCAGGTAACTTTGATTTGAAGGAGAAGGACCAATATAAATTGATTCATCAGCATATCTGACATGGGGAGAATTCCTGTCTGCTTCAGAATAAACGGCTACAGTTTTTACTCCCATTTCCTTTGCCGAACGCATGATGCGCAAGGCTATTTCGCCACGATTAGCTATTAATATTTTATCCATATAATACTTTAAGAAGCGCAAAGATGCAAAAAGTTTGAAACTACAACCTGTGTTTAAATTGTATATTACCATTCTTGTTGCCTGAACTCTTGGGAAGTAAGTTGGAATATAAATTACAAATTCTGCATCTGAAATGGAAGCTTCGACAAATTTGCAGATTAATGAAACGAAGATAGGAATCCTTGCTGGCTTAATAACCTTCATCCTCCTTTTATTGCACCACCGCAAGGGCGGAATGGTAGCATAAAAGGAGGAAAGTTATAAAACATATTTAAAGCTCCAGATATTATTTCAAACTATCTTTTAAAATAGACTCGATTGTATTGTTAGCAGAGTCATCGTGTGTCGGAGTTGTATCTCCATTTTCATATGTGGCATTTGTGTTATCATGATTCGATTTTGTATTCCGATCATCAATAATTAGAGGTGGACGTGAGGTCAATAAGATAAAACCAATTTGAAATAGAAATGTTGTTAATACAGTAATACCAAATTTTTTCATCCCTAATATTGTTTTTTCATCTAATGGTCTCCAATATTTCATTTGCTTTGTTCCGACAAGTATCATAAAGATACCCGCCAATAATTCTAAAA
>JABDAW010000019.1 GCA_013288905.1 Bacteroidota bacterium
TGAATTCAAAAATCTTTCAACAACCAATTAGACATCTTTCCTAATTAATTTTATCATTTTTAAAATTAACTAAACCAGCAACAACATTCCAAACAAGTCCGTAGTTCTTGTGTTTGCCTCTGTATGTTTGTTGTACAATTTTAAATATTTTACATTTTCTGATGATGTTTTCGATTTTTATTCTTCGTTGACTATGCTGCTTGTTAAATCTTTTTTGTTTCTTTGTTAGGGGATGATGCTTGCTGCTTTTGAAAGGGATTTGCGCATTCTTTCTTATTTTTTTTATTCCTAAATATCCTAAATCAACCAACACTTCTGTATCAGGATGCAAGCGTAATTTACTTCGTTTGTATAATTCAAAATCGTGAACTTTTCCTTTGGCGCAATCTATTTTCAGTATTTCTTCGGTTTCTTCTTCTGCTACTAATTGTGATTTAATGCTATGAGTTTTTTTTACCGGAGAAGTACTGCCCTTGCTTCTTTTGCGGACGTTCTATTCTTTGTTCGCTCGCATCTATTATCACTGCTTTTATTTCTTCACTTCCTACTCGCCTCTTTCTACCAAGTGGCAAGGCTTTTACTACCAATTTACTCATCTTGCGAACAGTTTTGTTTGCGTATCCTTCGCTAATACCAAACAACTCTGAAAGGGTTAAATAGGTGTGATAATTTCTGTAATACATCAGCATTAATAGAAGCTTATTCTCTATGCTCATCGTTGATTTTTTACCTCGTGTACTTAGTGGATGTGCCTGTTGATGATCTTCTATTTGTTCCAAAACTTTCTTCACCAAAATATCAAATAACGATTTCTTTAATCCACTCATCCGAGCAAACTTTTTCTCGTCAGCAATTAATGATTGATAAATATCTTTTGCCATTGTTTTTGATGGCAAATTACCACTTTTTTAACATCCATTTTAAGCCTGTACTACGCTTTCTTTCAACTAATAATTGTCAATTTATTTAGGAAAGATGTCTATTGAAAAAAGATTATGAACAGGTTCTTAGATAATTTAAGATTCAAAATGCTCATGGAAGTGTTGAATTATTTGGATCATGATTGGATATTTATATTTTTCAATTATAGAGGATTATACAAAAGTATTATGGCATCAGCCCCGAAACCCCAATAATTGTATTCCCTTAAAAGATTTGTGAATAAAGTTTTGAAAAGTTAAAGGATCAGGAAGCACTAGCTTTCTTGTTTAAGCAACTGGTATGGTACATTCTCCCAGAATGTTGGTAAGAGGTTGTTTAAGTCGCATATCAATCAGAAGCAATGCTATATATAGGGTTTCGAGCACCTATTCCCTGTTTTTTATCACCTATTTTCCTAAAGAAGTTCAGTAAACCTCGGGCTTAAATACAAATTTAAGCCTGAAAAATAGGTGAGAAATTCCGAAAAATAGGTTGGGAATTCCGAAAAGAGGTGAGATATTCAAAAAAAGAGGTGATTCATCCAGCCTAATATGTGTTTCAAACTACTGATTACTGAATAAGAATTGGTAGCCATTAAGCATTTTCTAATGGTTTGATGGCGAGTGCTTTCTAATTTAGGAATAGTTTTTTCAAAATTTACAATTTTCAAAAAGTACACAAAGGTGTAATTGCGAAACCTGTAAAAGCACCATAATTTTGCGGTGTGAATAATTCACATTAAAAGCAAAGAATAAATTATATAAAAAGTAACAATTTAAAATTAGTAAAAATGGAAAAAAGTACAAAACAAAACGGTTCTCCCCAGAGCGGAACGATGAATCAAAGTTCCCCACAGGGTAGAGCTTCAAAACAAGGAACGTCGTGGTTCCGCAAATCTATCAGCAGGTTTGCAGTAATTCTTCTATTGGCATTCTTGATGACGAATGCTAAGGCGCAGGTGAATATTCCGGATAATAACTTCTTTAATTATCTGGTGAATACCTTAGGTTTTATTGATCTCGGACCGAATCAGATTTATGATATCCAAGCTGAATTTTATGACAGTCCTTTGAATGTGGATAGTCTCGGTATTGCTGATTTAACCGGTATTCAGGCATTTACTTCGCTTACCTCTTTGAATTGCAATGGTAATTCTTTAACGAGTTTAGATGTGAGCCAAAACACGGCACTTACCTATTTGGATTGCGGCAGTAATGCTTTGACAAGTTTAGATGTGAGTCACAACACGGCGCTTCAGAATTTACGCTGCCAGCATAATTCCCTGACGAGTTTAGATATGAGCAATAACCCTGCGCTTACAGCCATTAATTGCAGCAGTAATAACTTAAGCAGTTTGAATTTAGCCAATGGCAATAACGGAAACATGGTCGTTAATAATTCTGGCAGCTTTGGTACTTACAATAACCCCAATCTTGAATGTATAACGGTAGATAATGCAGCCTATTCAAATATCTATTGGTATCATTGGGTAGATTCATGGACTTCCTTTAGTTTGAATTGCGGCATCACTTGTTCAGAAACCGTGAATATCCCTGACCCTGCCTTTTTAGCTTTTTGTCTTGCGAACTTTGATACCAATCATGATGGCGTAATACAAGTTTGTGAAGCCCAAGCAGTAAGAGGTGATATGCCACTGACTCAACTTGGTATTTCAGATTTAACCGGCATCCAGGCATTTACCAATATTCAATATTTGGAATGCGACGGGAATTCTTTAAGCAGTTTGGATGTAAGCCAAAACACGGCACTTACCTTTTTGAATTGCAGTGGTAATGCTTTAACCAGTTTAGATGTCAGCACCAATACTGTTCTTGGAGGTTTGTATTGCAATAATAATACTATAAGTAGTTTGAATGTGAGCAACAATACTGCCCTCGAATATTTTTATTGCGACTATAATTTTCTAAGCAGTTTGGATGTGAGCCACTGCACGGCTCTTGTTTGGTTTGTTTGTAACAATAATAACTTAAATAGTTTAGATGTGAGTAACTGCCAATTACTTCAAACTTTAGACTGTAATGATAATTCTCTAAACAGTTTAGATGTGAGCCATAACACTGCTCTGGTAAATTTGTGGTGCTACGACAATCCGATAAACAATTTGAATCTTACCAACTGCCCTGATCTTGATTATTTAATTTGTTATAATAATAACCTGATGATTTTAGATTTGAGTAACAATCCTGCCCTTGAAATTTTGTGGTGTAATAATAATAACCTGTCGAATTTAGATGTCAGTAGCAACACTGCACTTTATGACCTGCTTTGTGGTTATAATCCTTTAAATGGTTTAGATGTGAGCCACAACACTGCTCTTGGTTATTTGGAATGTTGGAATGATGGTCTGACAAGCTTAGATGTAAGCCACAACACTGATCTTATCTTTTTGTATTGTTGGAATAATTCTCTAAGCAGCTTAGATGTCAGCAACAATATTAATATGACAGCATTGTTGTGTTACGGTAATCAATTAAGCAGTTTGGATGTTAGCCACAATACTGCTCTTGGTGATTTTAGGTGTAACAATAATAACCTGACGAGTTTGGATATTAGCCATAATACCGGACTTGGGAATCTGCAATGTGATCATAATAGCCTGACGAGTTTAGACGTATCACACAATTCTCACCTTGCAGATTTGTTTTGTAACGATAATAGCCTGACGAGCTTAAATGTGAGCAACAACACGATGATTTATTTTTTGTATTGTTACGATAACTCAATACGGAATTTAGACTTGAGCAATGACACGGCTCTCTATTTTTTGTATTGTCAGAATAATAATCTTCTAAGTTTAAATATCGCTAACGGGCGCAATTCTACTTTAGATTCAATCAATGCAACAGGGAATCCTTCACTTTCTTGTATTCAAGTAGATAATATTCCCTACTCTACTACTAATTGGAATAGTTATGTTGATAATACTTCATCCTTTAATACTACATGTCCTTGTTCTCAAATCGTGAATATTCCCGACCCAATCTTTAAAGCCTACTGCCTTGCCAACTTTGATAGTAATAATGATGGAGAAATAGAAATTTGTGAAGCGGAAGCCGTTAATGAAATGGCACCTGCATTTCAAGATATTTCAGATTATACGGGTATTGAAGCATTTACCAACCTTACTTATTTCGATTGCCAAAACAATTTCTCTCTAACCAATTTAGATGTGAGTCACAACACTCTTTTGGTATTTTTGAGTTGTTGGGAAAATTCCATAAGCAGTTTAGATTTGAGCCAAAACATTCTTTTGCAAACTTTGCGATGTAACGATAATTCCTTAAGTCGTTTAGATTTGAGTAACAACACTGCTCTTATTGAATTGAATTGTGGATATAATAACCTAACCAATTTAAATGTCAGTAATAACACTGCACTCACATCTTTTCAGTGTTATAGTAATAACATTAGCAGTTTGGATGTGAGTCATAACCCCGATATAACCTATTTTATTTGCTCCAATAATAACTTAAACAGTTTGAATGCAGCAAATGGTAACAATATTATCATGACCACTGATAACTTTAATGCAAACAATAACCCTAATCTTAATTGCATACAAGTAGATAATGTTGCTTATTCTGATGCCAATTGGAGCACCGATATTGATAATACAGCAACATTCAGTACCAACTGTGCCTGCATTTCAACAATCTTTATCCCTGACCCTATCTTCAAAGCCTATCTCATAGGAAGATTAGATATTAATACTAATGGTGATGGAGAAATTCAATACTGTGAAGCAGTTGCATTCACGGGAACTATAGATGTAAGTAGTCTTGGAGTATCTGACTTGACAGGTATCGAAGTCTTTACGAATCTCACAGGATTGGTTTGTCATGATAATAACATAACCAGTTTAAATGTTAGCAGCAATACTGCCCTTACTTCTCTGTATTGTTCTTATAATCAACTTGGAAGTTTAGATGTAAGTAATAACGCCGCCCTCACAGGATTGTATTGCTGGAATTGTAATCTGACAAGCCTTGATTTAAGTAATAACCCTGTTCTTAATTCCTTACTTTGCTACAACAATGCTTTCGGAACCTTGGATGTTAGTAATAACAGTGCACTTTCTGTTATTGATGCTCATGGTTGTTCTTTGAATAGTTTAGATGTCAGTCACAACCCTGCTTTGAATGAATTGTATTGTTTCGTTAATAACTTAAATAGTTTAGATATTAGTCAAAACCCTGCAATCACAGAGTTGCTATGTTCGGTGAACACCATCAGCACTTTGGATGTAAGCCACAATCCCGTTCTTGTTGATTTGGAATGTGAAAATAACGCGCTGATCAGTTTGAATGTAGCCAATGGCAACAACATTAATTTCACAACTTTTAATGCTTTAAATAACCCGAATCTCCAATGTATTCAAGTAGATGATATCACCTATTCAGATGCTAACTGGAGTGCTGACATTGATAATAATGCATCCTTCAGTACCAACTGTGCCTGTATTTGGAATCCTCCAGTGCCTCCCGTTATTACTGCAAATGGTAATACCACATTCTGTGAAGGTGGTTCGGTCAATTTATATGCAGGTGTTTATACATCTTATAACTGGAATACGAATGAAAATACAGAAATGATAACTGCTTCATCAAATGGAAACTATTCTGTAACTGTTACCAGTGCAAATGGTTGTACTGGCATGGCTTCTCAAGCGGTTACTGTTAATCCAAATCCTACCCCAAGTATCAATGCTAATGGCAATACTACCTTCTGTCAAGGTGGATCAGTGATATTAAGCACAGGAACATATCCTTTCTATAACTGGAATACCAATGCAAACACTCAATCCATTACAGAATCAACAAGTGGAACCTATTCTGTAACTGTTACAGATGGCAATGGCTGCACAGGAATAGCTTCTCAAGATGTTGTTGTTAATTCAAATCCTAATCCAACCATCACTTCTAATGGTCCGACTACCTTCTGTCAAGGTGGTTCTGTGATGTTGAGCACGGACACCTATTCTTCTTACCTTTGGAATACGAATGACATAACCTCTTCCATTTCAGCATCATCAAGTGACAACTATTCAGTAACAGTTACGGATGTAAATGGATGCGTTGGGAATGCAACACAAATCGTCACAGTCAATGCTCTTCCGACAGTCAATGCGGGTGATGTCAGTGGATGTTCAGGATCAACAATTGCCTTGTCAGGTTCGCCGGCAGGGGGGACATGGAATGTTGCTAATCCTTATTCAAATGTTATTGCAGGTAGTTATTCATACACATATAGTTTTACCGATGGCAATGGATGTATGAACAATGCAACTTCTAATATTACTGTTAATGCGCTTCCAACAGTAAGTGCAGGCAATGTAAGCGGCTGTGCAGGATCAAACATTACATTAATAGGTTCCCCGGCAGGCGGCACATGGAGTGTTACAAATCCCTATACTAATATAGCAGGTAATTATTCCTATAATTATAACTATACTGATGGAAATGGATGTTCAAATAATGCCGCTTCAAATATTACTGTAAATCCAAATCCTTCCCCAACTATTACTGCTAATGGTCCAACAACATTCTGTCAAGGAGGTTCTGTGATATTTAATACAGGCACCTATTCATCTTATCTTTGGAATACCAATGCAATCACCCCATCCATTAACGCCTCAACAAGCGGAAATTATTCAGTAACTGTTACCGATGCTAATGGTTGCATTGGGAATTCTGTCGCTCTATCTGTTACTGTTAATCCAAATCCAACAGTAACCATCACAGGTCCTTCAAGCATTTGCAATGGCAATACAATTGCTCTTACATCCACTGCATTGACTTCCTATATCTGGAGCACCGGTGCCGTAACTCATTCAATTAATGTCAATAATTCGGGCACCTATAAAGTAACTGCTACCAATGCAAATGGATGCACGGGAACCGCTTCTCAAATCGTTGTTACAACAACATTAACCACCCCTGTTATCACCGGACCTACTACTACTTGCATTGGTAATCCTGTCACCTTGGGAATAACCAATACGTACTCGACCTATTCTTGGAGCACAGGAGCAATAACACCGACAATCAGTGTTAACAGCACTGGGCTTTATGGTGTTACCGTTACATCAGGTAATTGCACAGGCTCAACGCATTTATCGGTTACTGTATTTCCTCTTCCAAATCCTGTAATTATTGGAACAGGATTAACCACTTATTGCGAAGGCGGAGATGCTATACTTTCGGTTGCTTCATTCCAAACATATCATTGGAATACCGGGGCTAATACTCAATCATTGACGGTACTTCCGGGCAATCCTGGTATCTATACTGTTACCGTTACGAATACCAATGGATGTTCGGCTGTTGGCTCCTATCCTTTAAACTCTACTTGTTCGCTTCCCTCGCAATTAAGCATTTCAAACATCGCTGCTACCAGCGCTTTCGCTACATGGGTGCCGCCATCCTGCGTCTATGGATATACCATAAGGATCAGTAAGCACAATGCGAATGCCTGGACGAATTATACCATTGCTCCAAATTCGCATTATACCTTCTCACAATTAGCCATCAATACAAATTATGATGTCCAGATTCAGAGTAATTGCAATGCAAGTGGAAGCATCAATTCAGGCTTCAGTGCAACCCAGACTTTTACAACATTGGCAAGGTTAGAAAGTGGAGAAACGGATAATATAGATTATGCTTTCAATATCTATCCGAACCCGACCAATGATCATGCGACAGTTGCATTCACAACAGATACTGAGGATGTTTATTTAATTCGTTTGATAGATGTGACAGGAAGAATTATTCAAGCATCGAATTACACTTCCATCATCGGCGAGAATCAATATCAATTGAATCTTTCAACCGTAGATAAAGGTGTCTATACAGTGATTCTTCAGAATGGAACGACTCTATTGCAAAGCAAAATAGTAGTGCAATAACTAACAGATTTAAATTAAGAAGGAAGCTCATTGGAATTTTTCCAATGGGCTTTCTTATTTTACCACCTCAGCATTCTATACCTGAGGTAATTTATCTATAGAAATAATTTAGTGTTTTAAAATATATTTAATAAAATAAAAATGCCTCCATTTTTCTTTGGAGGCATCCTGAAATTTATTACTTATATATTTTAAACCGTTGGTGGTTTTGTCGGATTTACTTTTGTTGTCGAAGGTAATTCAGCCGATATAGGTGTAATTGGCTTCACTACTTCATTAGTATTTCTATCTGTTTTTTCTTCCTTAGGTATTTCTACATCAGGCTTTACCGAAGCTGGAGTTGAATCCTTTGTTAATGAATCAGGTGCAGTCTTTGTCATTACAGCATCAAACTTCATCAATGTCCCTGCCACAAATCCCTTATTTAAAATATTCAAATCATTATAACCAGGTCGTTGAAAAAGAAAATCATAACTATCAGTAGCCTGTGAATAAAATACTCCTATCCCGTTTGGTCCGGTAATTATTTTCTCAATAGTACCATCAGGTGCTTTTCTGCTAATGGTAGTATTTGGCAAAGGAATACCTGTTTCAAAATCCGTAACTGGAATATGCATGCTTTCCTTACTTTTCGCAGTCCCCCTAGTTTTATAAGCATTATTCAAAGTACTTACGAACATTGGGTTTTCTTCTTTATAAATCATAGCAAAATCCTTCATTTTAGGCATATCTGTAACCGTCAATATCGAACATTCAATAGCAATTTGCTCTGTGGCAGCAACAGTAATAGCTTGACCATCTCTGTATCCTGGAACAGCAGTAGTATAACTTGCAATAGCGCTAGAATATGCACTCCCCATAAGTGTAGTAACAGGAAGTCCTGCCGTTATCATAGCAGCAACAACAGAATCAAAAGTAGTACTCACAAAAGTATTTCTCTCTAAGATAAGTTCAGGGTTTCCGGTTGTCAATTCCGTAAAACTAAATCCTATCTTTTCCAACATAACAAGGTCAGGAGTAGCGCCCATTCCATAATAAACTCTCAACTGGCTCACCAGCACATTTCCCTTGCCACCCATAAACAAACAGCAATAATCCTTATTACTCGTCAAACCAGAAAGTGTAGATCGCTGAAGCGTTTCATATCCCTGAACCAAAGCCACTCTACCGGTCATTATAGCCCTGTAAGCACCCATTGCCAGATTCAAAATCCAAATCCCTGAATTATCGCCCAAAACAGTATCCCCACCGTTCACTCTTCTTATTACATCAATTTGATTCGCATTCATTCTTTTAATTTATAATTCACAATTTAAAATTCCCACCTAATCGCCCCTCTACCCCTATAATGTCTTTTCCCCTAAAAATCCGTCCACTTTCCAAAACTATTTTTTCTTCCCCATTATCTTTTTAATCTTTTTCAAGATTTTATCCCGCCTCCCCGAAACACTGTTTGCACTCAAATTAAGTATCCTTCCTATCAACTTAAAAGACATACCATGCAAATCCCGCATCTCTATAATATCCCTGTCATCCTTAGGTAATGTGGCTATCGCAGCAAACATTAATACAGAATTCGCTTCATCCGGATCCACCCCCTCATAAAAATCATGACCACCTTTCATCCTCTCATTATCCAAATCATCACCCTCATTCCTGTCAAGTTCAAAAGCATCTCCCCCATCAAAAACCACCTCATCCCACTTAGCCTCTCCATCACTATATTGAGTATTCTCATTAAACTCCACAGTCTTTAATTCTTTAGGATCTTTTTTATGATTATTCCTAACCACATTACGCAAATACCCCTCAAACTTCATTTGCTCCACATACCTCCCATCCAATATATTATTCGAAATTATCAACAGTTGGTCACCCGTCGCCTCCTCCGCTTTCCCATCATTCCTGTCATAATAAAAATAATTCTTCGACTTCATCCATTTCCTGTATATCCCGCAAAGCTTCACGAAAGCCCCCTTATCACCACCCTTATATGCCGCTATCAATTCAGCAGCATATATATTTCCATCACTCGGCAGATATTCCTCCTCCTCTACATCCTCAATACTTTCAAAGGGCTTCTCATCCTCATAATTCATATTCTTTTTCATGCCGCAAAATTACAACCATTCCTCCAGTCATCAGTTACATAATTCTATAAATAACTTACATAATTCCCACATTCCTTAAAGGCAGGCTTTTTCAGCCTTCCTTTAAGGTATCAAAATCACGCATTTCCTAAAAGGTTTTTTTCTATCATTTCAGGTATTTCAAACATCATTTTAATTAAATTTTTTATTAAGAAATAACAACGAATTTTGTTTGTAATGTTTTCCATTATCCTTGTGTTTAGTACATTTGCCGCATTGCTCTTTGACATAATTCTTTCTTTGTTTTGATGAGAAAAAATATTTGGTTACAAATTCAGGTATATAACAACTGGTTAATTTTGCAGCCGAAAGATGATTTGTTGTGGTTTGATTTCAAAGATTGATAAACGATATTTCCCTGAAGATGAACGGTGATATGCCTGTAGTTGTGGTTTGATTTCAAAGATTGATAAACGATATTAAATAGGAGGATGTCCATCACTTTCTTTTAGTTGTGGTTTGATTTCAAAGATTGATAAACGATATTAATACGAAGACGGCGAAATAGTCTTTGACAGTTGTGGTTTGATTTCAAAGATTGATAAACGATATTACTATGGCAGCTTTGCCGGAATCTATCTTAGTTGTGGTTTGATTTCAAAGATTGATAAACGATATTAATATAACGTGGAGCAGTGTAGGAAGAGAGTTGTGGTTTGATTTCAAAGATTGATAAACGATATTTGAAAGGTGATTATTATATTCTCAATAAAGTTGTGGTTTGATTTCAAAGATTGATAAACGATATTACACTGCTGATTATTGCAGGCGGAGCAGTAGTTGTGGTTTGATTTCAAAGATTGATAAACGATATTCTTATACCGAGTTTAATCCAAGAGATTTAGTTGTGGTTTGATTTCAAAGATTGATAAACGATATTCCAGAGGATAGGATGACCTATAAATCCTTAGTTGTGGTTTGATTTCAAAGATTGATAAACGATATTGCCTGAAATTTTCGCCTTCTATTGTCATAGGTTGTGGTTTGATTTCAAAGATTGATAAACGATATTAAATATAGAAGTGGATGAAAACACAATTGGTTGTGGTTTGATTTCAAAGATTGATAAACGATATTTGGCAATACTTTTATATTTGCCTATGGATAGTTGTGGTTTGATTTCAAAGATTGATAAACGATATTAGTTGATAGTGATTTCTTCTAATATTCAACAACTTACAAGGGTTTTATATCGTTTAAAATAAACGGGATTGATGAGCGTGATACTCTTCTTTCCCGTTTTTTTATTTTATGATGGGAATGGGAACGCAGATAAAAATGATTGTTTATGACAAAATAAGATTTTTTGAAATCATATCTTTTCATAAGCAATCATTTTTATCTGCGTTCCTATTTCCCCTTCAAAACAATTCCAATTGCTGGGGTGCCTGTTCCAGAGGCTGTTCCTTTCGTCCCCAGAAGTTCACAATATTTCCATATTGTTTATCTGTTATTCGCAAGATACCCACATTGCCCGCAGGAGGCAATATTTTCTCTACCCGCTTCTGGTGAACATCGGCATTTTCGGCACTGGGGCAATGACGGATATATACAGAAAACTGTAGCATCGTGAAACCATCTTCTCTAAGTTGTTTCCGAAACTTGGCATAATTCTTACGGTCCTTCGCAGTCTCCGTAGGTAAGTCGAAATAGACAATTAACCACATTATTCTATAAGCATTTAAGCGTTCAAAGTTCATGTAGGGGCTTTTAACCCAAAGTAAGATAGAAAGGTTACAATTATGGGTATAGGGAATAGGGGTATAAAGGTATAAGGAATAGAGGTATAGGTACACGCCATATACCATTATACCCTATTTCCCTATACCTTAAAAATGGGGTATTTGACAATAGTCTCCCTCCCTTCAAAGCAAGCTGCAAGCGAAGAAGTAGTCTCCGACAAAGCCACCATCAGCGGGCGGTTCTTATCATTAATAATCACATCGCTCCCAAGCAAAGCGAGGAACTCCATCTTCCTGTCCTTGTTGATATAATGGTAGTCATCATGCTTTTGTTTTTGCTCATAAACCAGCAAATCCACAAAAGGACGATAAGGCTCCATAATATCATCTGCAAGGCAGTAGGCATTGTATTTATTATGATGATGAATGCCAAGCGTAGGAAGCAAACCACTGCCACTCAAAGCCCTCGCCACGGCAGCCCGCAAGTAAGCATAGCCATAATTCAAAGAAGGATTCGGAGGCATCCCGAAGCGTTCGCGCCGGAAGTCATTACCGAACAATTTACTCCAATACCTCCTCGCCGCCTGCGCCTCCTCATTCGTAGTATCCCCGCTCTTCACCTGCCTTGCCAGATACAATAAATCATCATGATCCTGCCCAATCCGTTTCAGCATCATTGCCTGATTATTAATTTTCGCCTTCACCGTCTGCTGCCAAAGTTGTTTCCGCAACGGCTCGCTCGCCTCCACCTGCGCCCTGAACCGTTCGTTTTGCACCTGGTTCGTATCCAGATGAAACAACATACTCGCGGGGTGGTGCTTATCATCACAAATAACCACCGCAACATTATTTTCAGCAAGCTGTTGCATCACGCTTTGCGTCATCGTAATTTGCTGATTATCCAATACCACAAAGCCCAAATCCTCAATAGGTCTTTTCTTTACTTCCCCCGATTCCTTGTTCGTAATAACCAATTGTTTCAACTCTGTCGAGAGATGAAAGGGGTTAGCGAAATATAGGGATTGTTTGAGCAATAATTAAACTTTTTTTGATTTTACCTGTTGGAGAAATTTTTACCTTAATTGGGTTATATTTTTTCCAAGTGCTATATTTGAATTGTATATATTCCGTTTTATTTTCAATGGAAGTTGCATCTGCTTTTCTTAAGGTATAAGCTTCAGCTGTTAGTTTTTGTACTCTATAAAGATTTTCAGAAAGGGTTTTCAAATCAGGATTGTTCCAATCAATATCTTCTTCTTTCATGCAGAGTAAAAACATGTCATTTATTTGCAATGTCGCAATTATTTCTTTTCCATTTTCAGGCAATTGGAATATAGGTAATTTTTGCTTTTTTCTTTCTACTGCATCCCAAAAAGGAATTACTTTCCCTTTAATAATTCCTTCATTATTTTCATAGACAATAATGTGGTGATTGCTTCCAGGCTCGACCCATTGATTGATTTCTCTTACTGATTTTAGCTCTACAGCATTACTTGAAACATACTTCAATCTAACTTTCTTTATAGGAATAGGCTCTCCATTTTTATTTGGTAAAAAAACTAAAGGTTGTTTGATTCCCATTTCATCAGTTCTAAAAAAAGCATTCGCGGGAACATCATAAGATTTAGCTTCAAAGTCAATCAAAGGATTTGTCTTTTTAATTGCGGCTTTAATTAATTCACTTATTGTAGAATCAGCAATTTTATCAACTTGTGCTTTTTTTGTTATTGCTTCTAACTTTTCTCTTTTGTGATAAAACTCTTCTCCTTTTTTGTTTTTGTATTTCCCATAAACACTCGCATCATGCAGTTGCCCTCTTGCAGAAATACCTTGCCCGATATACTTTTTAATTTCCTTTTTACCTTCCTTATTGATAACAATTTTCCTTATTTTCTTTTTTGTTATGCCTAATATTTTCACATTGTTTTTATACGAAATAAGGATGTTGTTAATTGCATTGTTTGCATCTGTATAAAAACTGTTCCAAGGTGCTTCAAAGTTGGAAAGCTTTTTGATCATTTCATCATCATAACCTCTACCTGATAATTGAGAAATCTTTTGAAGATATGATGTTTTGGAACAGGCTACAGTTAAAGCATCAATTGCATGATGTCTATGGTCGTCTCTTGTTTTGTATGGGAATAAAACACCTTTATTCACATTGCCTGATATTACTTTTCCAAGTTTTACTAATCGTTCTTCATCTTTTTTATGTTCTTTAGTCCACTTAATAATCTCAATAATATTATTGTCTTTGTCAATTGCAGCCAAATATTCCCCGTTAGCAAGACTTTGCATGTTATAAGTTTTATTTAAAATATTATCCAAGCCCCACCAGTGCCTCAACATAGATGTAACTTGTCCTTGTGCCACGGTAACATTTTTACAAACGTATTTCAAATACTCCTTTGCTGATTTACTAATATACCTTGTATCATTCAATTGTCTTGAAATAAAGTCATCGAGAACAGGAGGCTTTTCAGAAACAAATCTTTTGTACTTATGATAGGGTAATAATTTCTTAGCATTCTCTTTGACTACTTCCCAATGTTTTTCATCCATACCATAAAACTGATAAGGGGTTAGATCTCCTTTCTTATTATTTTCTTCTGCAAGACATAAAGTCTTGTTTGCAAAGCTATCATCTAAAGAAACACTTAAAGGAATGATATGTTCTATTTGAACATACCCATCATTAAACAAAGATGAAATATTTATCGTTTCACCAGTATAAGGGCAACAGGCAACACCCTTGACCTTTTCAATTTCTTGAAATAGTTTTAGCTTTTGAATAAAGTGCCTTGTATGTGGTTTATTATACTCATCTAATCGCTCTTTTATTTTGTCATTCTCTGTTTCATTCTCCCAATTTTTTAATCCGATTTTATCCCTTTCATTTTTTGAAGATTTTAAATCTCTCGCCAATTCAACCCTTATTTCATCAGGCTTTCCGTGCTCCTCAATAATTACATTGACTAATTTTTTTAATTCATATAATGCTTGTTGAACAATAGGATTTCTAATGTTTTCTGGTTCTGGTAGAAACTCCATTTGTTCTTTTGTTTCCTTTATATTACTGTGATGATACAACTTTTTTAATTGCTTATCAGTAAAGTGAAATTCCTCTTTCAACCATTCAGAAATATTATCTTTACTTTTGCCTTCCATATTGATTGATATTTCTTCAATAGTCGTTTCAATCAAGTCTCTTTTGTCATCATTCAAATTATTCCATTCATTGCCAAAAGCATTCTTAACACCTCCAAGCAAAACCGCCTCATGGTACATTTTACCTTTTTTCAAAAAGGGTAAAATATTACTTATTGCCTTGGTGCTTAAATTGGAATAATCTTTGGCAAGGCGCAAGATGCAAAAAGCTTTTATCTGTTTATCATCAAAACCCCAATTATCTTTAGCATACTTTTCTATCCATTCTCTGTCTTTAGCAGTATATTTAATATGCCAAATTTTTTCTTGTTCATCAAAGGATAAATCATCCCATACATTTTTACCAAATATTTTTCTAAATCCACTTATTGTTCTATTACCTAAAACTTTTTGTTTATTCTCGTAATTGAAGTTTTCTTGACTAAGTTTCAACTTCTTTTTTATTTCTTCAAAGTCAAATTTGTCCTTACTATTGAATAGTTCTATTACAACTTCCTTTTGTATTTTTGAAAGGGACTTTTCTCCTATCTTAATTGAGTTAATAAATTGATACATTCTATATTGTTCATAAATTATTGAACTCAAAGCACACCTTGTTTTTGTTGGTTCAAAAGTACATTTACCGAGCATATCCTTTTGCGAACGCAAATCACGTTTGAAGAATAAAATACCATCAGTAGCATCTCCAATTTTTTGTTTCAAATCATCTGTAAGAATTTCAGGATAATATTTTTTCTGATTATCCCAAATAATATCAAACTCCTTTTGATACATACTTCTTACAGTATATCTGTTGCGTAATCTTTCTTTATGAGAGTCCAAAGAGTTAAGATAATTTCCAAGTGTTGTTTCGTCAATTATATCTTTTGTTTCTTCATAAATTGTCTTCTTTAATTTATAATCAGGATTCTTAGATTCTTTTTCATCGCTATCTGAAAGCAAATCTTCTTTATAACCTCTTCTTTGTGCAAACTGATAAAATACTCTACCTAAATCCAACAATGAAAGTTGCTCTCCATTATATGCTTTTGCCCGAAGTTCATAAGGATTAGTTGAGAAATAATGTTTTAAATTTTCAGGTAAATAAACATCTTGAATTACATCCTTAATGTTTTCAATCTCTGGAAACATACCATGTTTCATCAATTCTTTTACCAGAATCATTTTTCGCATTTTCCTTCTATAGGCTTGTCTCCTTAATTGCCTTTTCTCTCTTCTGCTCTCATTTTTGGAAACTTCTTTTCCTTTGGAATCCCTATTTATACCTTCAGGAAATATCCTTACACCAATACCCAAGATTGTTTTTCCATCCTCTATCAAAGCCCACCCGATGGAGTTCGTACCTAAATCAAGCCCTAATATTTTAGCCATTATCTAATAGTGTTAATTATTTAAGGAGGCAAAAGTAGCAAATAAAAGTTTGGATTTACCAAAAGATATTTATCTTTGCCCCCAGAAATTTAAATTCAATCTTTGATTTCTTATCACAATAAGGCTATATGCCGAAGGTTTAGACCTTGAGCCCCGCTTCGGTGGGGCTTACTTTTTTAAAAAAAACGAGTTTTGATTTCTCATGCCATCAACACGTTGTTTCAAAGGCGTACCAGAGCCGCAGGATATGCGTGTCCCAGAGCCAGACCAGAGCCGCAGGATATGTGTCTCGCTCCGCAGCATTTGCAATGCTGTGCCTACTCACTCGGGATTTTTAATCCCGTTATAATCTGTGTAAACCAGAGCGGCAGGATATGCGTGTCCCAGAGCCAGAACCGCAGGATATGCGTCTCGCCCAGAGCCGCAGGATATGTGTCTCGCTCCGCAGCATTTGCAATGCTGTGCCTACTCACTCGGGATTTTTAATCCCGTTATAATCTGTGTAAATCCGAGAAATCTGTGGTAACATTCCATCCCTGTGTATCTCTCTTTTTTCTCTTATTTTTTTTCTGCGATTTTTTTTCTTTTTAATCAGTGAATCTGTGGCTAAGAAAAATCATACCTTATCATAAGCAATCATTTTTATCAGCGTTCCAATCCCCCTAAAAATCATACCTGTTCTCCAGACGTGTTGGATATGTGTATTGCTCCGCAGCATTTGCAATGCTGTGCCTACTCCCAGAACCGCAGGATATGCGTCTCGCTCTGCAGCATTACCTGTACGACTAAAAAGTCTTAAAAATGTTTTTCTAACGGTAGAATTCGTAAATTTGCACTGTTCACATTTCTTATGAGGCCGCATTGCAAAATGGTACATAAAAAGTCCGAGCAGCATTATGGTTGGGCTGTGGAAGTTCCAAATGGAACGATTGAAAAAATGATTGGTGAGAAACATTTTCAAATGCTTTCATCCCGTATAGAATACTTTATATTTTTAAAACACAGCCTTTTGAAATGTATTATTGTAAAATTTAAATTATAAAATATGGTTAAAGCAAATCTTTAAATATCAATAACATACGGAGGCGTTAGATAGAATTTGCAATGCTGTGCCTACTCACTCGGGATTTTTAATCCCGTTATAATCTGTGTAAATCCGAGAAATCTGTGGTAACATTCCATCCCTGTGTATCTCTCTTTTTTCTCTTATTTTTTTTCTGCGATTTTTTTTCTTTTTAATCAGTGAATCTGTGGCTAAGAAAAATCATACCTTATCATAAGCAATCATTCTTATCAGCGTTCCATACCCCCTAAAAATCATACCTGTTCCCTGTTTTCAGCGTCATCAGCGTTCCTATTCCCACCATTCTTCTTTTCCTTCTAGAAATCCTTTGATCCCTTTGTGTGAACCTTCAATCTCATTCCTCATTTATCCTCCCCAATCCTAAAATCCAGCGTTCTCAATATCCCTTTCACCCTCCACAATAAAACATTCATTCAACACAACGAAAGTTTCAGTTTTCTCACTATCAGATTCACCTGCAATTATCCATCATTCACTATATAAAGTCAAAAAAGGAATCTCCTCGATGACAAAATGTTCCGTCTCAATGCCAAAAAGCCATAGCCCTACGTCAAATAAACCTATCTCGATGGGAAAAAGCCATAGCCCTACGTAAAAAAGTCATAGCCCTACGTGAAATCAACCAATCTCGATGGGAAAAAGTCATAGCCCTACGACGAAATGTCATTGCCCTACGTCAAAATGTTATTGCTCGATGACAATTTCCCGTTGCTCGATGGAGCCTATACGTCCGCAATCACTACTTCAATTACTATTAGACTATCCCCGATTCCAAATATACTTCCAGTCAATGTTTCTAATTTGTGAATGTCCTATATGAACATTTTTTTTCGCTATGATATACTGTTTTCAGTCATGGGTGAAACCTGTTGATGAGTGGGTTATTTTAAGTTCAATTAAACATCAAAACAACGGATTTCACCCATGACCAAATCTTTAATAAAAATCACCTCAATACGGTCTTCTGATCCAACCCCATTAAACCAGAAAAAGAGCCTGTGATTTTGCTCTCGAAAATCATAGGATATAAACAATCTATTTCGACCTCAAAACAGCAAATCTCCTCCGAATCGGATGCAACCTGAAAAGAGGATAATGAGTGTGCTCCAACAGTTTTTGAGTGTCAGCAAACAGTTTCCGAGTGTCAGTAAACAGTTTCCGAGTGTCAGTAAACAGTTTTTGAGTGTCAGCAAACTGTTTCCGAGTGTTAGGAAACAGTTGACGAGTGTCAATAAACTGTCGACGAGTGTCAGGAAACAGTTGGCGAGTGTCAGGAAACTGTTGGCGAGTGTCAGGAAACACCTGATGATTGTCAATAAACACTTGGCGAGTGTCAATAATGCTACCCAAAACACCTAATACGCTGATATTCAATACCAGCAAAAAATGAAAAACGAGACTTTTACCCCCTTCAAATGTTAACGAAACAGGGTAAAACAAGGGTAAAAAAGGAATAATTTAATGGATGATACTAAGAGCAATAAAACAGGCATAAAATGGCACAGAAAACAACCCGATTAAACGCTACTCCTTTTTATTCTTAATTTTGCAGCCATAATTAAAATATGAATGATGAAAAATAAATCGTTGCTGGCTTTCCTGTTGATCAGTTCTGCTATCTTTGCCCAAGTTGATAAAAAAGATATTACCTTAAACGATATCTGGAAAGATAATACTTTCAAAGCTGAGACCGTCAGTGGTATAGAATCCATGAAGGACGGACTTCATTATACTACCTATTCTGATGGTGCAATATTGAGGTATGAATATAAATCGGGTAAACTGATTGATACCGTAGTTACCGAAAAAGGATTGGGTCAGAAGATAAATATCGGCGATTATGAGTTCAATGCCGATGAAACGAAAATCATTATCAAGACCGATGTTACTCCTATTTATCGCCGCTCCTATACTGCTACTTATTTTATTCTGGACCGGAAAGAAAAGACCCTGACACCAGTGTCTGACAAGGGAAAACAGCAATATGCCTCTCTTTCTCCATCGGGTAATAAGGTGGCATTCGCAAGGGATAACAATCTCTTTGTCAAAGACCTCCAGACTGGTGGAGAAAAGCAAATTACATTTGATGGCAAAATCAATGAAATCATCAATGGTTCCTGCGATTGGGTGTATGAGGAAGAGTTTGAATTTGCGCCTGCATTCTTCTGGAATAAAGATGGCAGTTTCCTGGCATATTATCGCTTTGATGAGCGCAAGGTTCGCCAGTATCAGATAGCTAAATACGGTACGCTTTATCCTGAAGAATATGTCTATAAGTATCCCAAGGCAGGAGAAGCAAATTCATTGGTTGATATTTATGCTTATGATATGAAGTCTGCCAAGATAAACAAATTTGATATAGGGAAAGATACTGATATTTATATTCCCCGAATCAAGTGGACTCAAGACCCGAATATTCTTTGTATTTATAAGATGAATCGCCATCAGAATAAACTGGATTTGTTATTAGGCAATGCAGAAACAGGTACTACCGAAACCATGATGACAGAAGAGAACAAGACCTATATAGAGATCACTGACAACATGGTTTTCCTTAAAGATAAAAAGCATTTTATCTGGTCGAGCGAGAAGGAAGGATACCATCAGCTTTATCTCTATAAGATGGATGGAAACCTGGAGAATAAAATCACAGTGAAGAATGCAGACATCACCAATTTCTATGGCGTAGATGAAGCCAATAAAGTAGTTTATTATCAGGCTGCTGACCCTACTCCTATGGAACGACATATCTATTCCAATAATTTAGACGGCAGTGATTTGAAACAATTAACTAATCAGAGAGGTAGTGACAGGGCTAATTTTTCTTCCAACTACAAATACTTTATCAACTTCCATTCTGATGCCAATACTCCTGAAATAATTACTCTTAACACTAATGATGGCGCAGTAGTCAGGACGTTGGAAGATAATTCTACACTGAAGAAAAAGCTGCTTGAATATAATATCAAACCAAAAGATTTCATTAAGATTCCCATCTCCTATTCTATGGAATTAAATGCCTGGATCATTCCTCCCAAAGATTTTAATATGCACAAAAAATATCCTGTCCTGATGACTGTTTATGGTGGTCCTGGAGCAAATACCGTTAATGACTCCTGGGGTGGTCGTGATTACTTCTGGCATCAACTGCTTTCGGAGCTTGGATATATCATTATTTCTGTTGATAACAGAGGTACGGGAAACAGAGGAGAGGCATTCAAAAAATGTACTTATCTTAACATGGGAAAATTAGAAAGCGATGATCAGATTGAGGCTGCCAAATTCCTGAAGACCCTTCCGTATGTGGATGGCAACAGGATAGGCATTCAAGGCTGGAGTTATGGTGGATTTATGACGGCATTATGTATGACCAAAGGTGCTGATTATTTTAAAGCCGGCATCTGCGTTGCTCCGGTCACGAACTGGAGATATTATGATAACATTTACACCGAAAGATATATGCAGACACCGCAGGAAAATCCTAAAGGTTATGATGAAAACTCACCCATCTTTTATGTTGACAAATTCAAAGGAAAGATGTTACTGATTCATGGTACGGCAGATGACAATGTTCACTTCCAGAATTCTATGGAATTCGTGACTGCAATGATTAAAGCCAATAAACAATTCGATACTTTCTTTTATCCTAACAAGAATCATGGAATTTATGGTGGGAATACCAGGCAGCATCTCTACCAGATGTGGCTTGACTTTCTTCAGAAGAATCTGTAAGAATATTCTTTCAATGAATCATATCACTTCTATATATTTCAAAATATTTCACAATAAATAATCAATACTAATATCATGAAAAATCCAATTCTTTTAACCCTGTTTTCTTTACTGTTTTCTATTCTCACCGTTCATGCCCAAGACAATTCAAATGGATTTCCAATATCTAAACATTACATAGGTTTAGGTGCAGGATTTACTACCGGCTTTGGAATTTCATATCGTTATGTCCCTCAGAGTTTCGGGGTCCAGATTAATTTAGCTCCCTACTATGACAAAAACAACAACTCTTTTGTAAGTGCAGGATTCACTCTTCTTCAAAGCATTAAAGAAGCCCCTGATCACAGGGTGTTTGTTTATTTTGCAAATTCACTTTTATACCAAAAGACCATCTCTACAGGATATAATTATAATTATCCTTATAATTCTTCTTCAACTACCAGCGTCTCAAGTGTTTATAATACCGGTGTAGGATTAGACTTTCAGTTCTTTAATTTTAATTCGCCTTTTGTCTTTGATTTAATGGGTGGCTTAGGGGGATATAATTCTTTTGAAAGGTTTACTTTTACTGGTGAATTTGCCATTTATTACAGAATATAAAGTAATCGTTCAGGTATCAAAAGTATCTATTCCAAACATCGCATAAACTGGTGAAAAGGAAAATACAACTGTCAGCAAAGGTTCAATAGCAAGGCTTCCCCACCATGATTGCAACAAGACTCCGATTATTAAGAAACAGGCTCCGAAACTAAACCTGATTAATCTGTCTTTTTTTCCAAGATTGCAACTCATGGTAGTAGTTTTTTAATGTTTTACGAAATAAAAAATATAAAGTTTTAGTATTTCTATAACTTTTAATTCCTAATGAAAATAGATTAATTTTGCGCCTTCCAAATACTTTATAATTATGCGAAACAGCAATGAACAATCTCTGAAAGAAGTTATTCAAGACCTCTTGAATGCCTATCGTCTTCGGGGTAAATTGAAAGAGGTGAAGCTCGTCAATTCCTGGGAAAAGGTGATGGGCAAAACCATTGCCAATCGTACATCTGAAGTATTCATCCGTGATAGAATCTTATATGTCCGCGTTCTTTCTTCGCCCTTAAAACAGGAACTTCATTATAACAGGGCGAAAGTTATTAAAATGATGAATGACGAAGTTGGTGAGGAAGTAGTTACCAGCCTTGTTATCCTATAAGGTCAAAATTAATAGGAATTCTAAAAATTGAAAACAATTGTGAACTAAGGATTCTATTAAAGAATATGATTTATGGATACTCGCCCAATTACCTTGCCCATTGATCAAATCACCCTTTTTATTTGTATAGTAATACAACGGGCAGTGGCAAACCCTGTTTAATTAAAGGTTATGATGGTTGGGGTAAAGACTTTTCCGATAAATGGGAAGACATTTATGGTAAAGGTGAATACATTTATAGTAAAGGTGATGATAATAACTGCAAGGGTGATGATAATAACTGCAAGGGTGATGATAATAACCGCAAGGGTGATGATAATAACCGCAAGGGTGATGATAATAACCGCAAGGGTGATGATAATAACCGCAAGGGTGATGATAATAACAGTAAAGGAAAATCATTTTATAGTAGATCTCTTGATTTGTGTTTTAGATATGAATCGGATTTACCTCAACTTTACTTATACTTGCAACTTAGGTAAAGTTAATCCCGAATTCCTACTTTTGCCCTCTTATTAACAAAAGCAATTACTGCCAACATTTATAAAAATGAGCCGAACCCACCGAAGCATGCTACCAACTATTTAATAAATGTCGCTAATGAACACTGAAACGTAATCACCATATACAAATATACAACCCTAATACAAGAAATAACACCAACTTACCTTTTATGTGCTCCACACACCAGGAAATACCGCCAACATACACTTAATAAAGTAATTTTGCGCCATTGAAATGCTAAAAATTTATAAATCATCTGCGGGTTCCGGAAAAACTTATACGCTTGTAAAAGAGTATCTGAAATTGGTATTGAGCCATCCCTCAGATTATAAAAATATTCTTGCCATCACCTTCACCAATAAGGCTACCGTGGAGATGAAAACAAGAATTGTGGATGCCCTGATTGCCTTGTCGGATGGCGGTCTTGAGCACCTGGCAAATGACTTGAAGAAAGATGGACTAACAGCAGATATTCCTGCAAATGCAAAAAAGGTTTTAGAAAATATATTTCATGATTATTCATCTTTTGCTGTGCAGACCATAGATGGATTCTTTCAGAAGATAGTGCGAGCTTTGGCTTATGAATTGAGGCTTTCATTGCGATTTGATATTGAATTAGACCAGCAGCAAGTCATCAATACGATCTCTGATCACCTTCTTTTGGAAGTAGGTCTTAATGCCAATGTTACTGATTGGTTGAGTAAATTATTATTAGTAAAAATCAATGAGGACAGAGGTTGGAACATTGATTTTGATCTTCAAAAGATTGCTAAAGAATTATTCAGGGAAGAGTTGAATGATCGCATAGATTTTGTAAATGATGATGCGCTGAAAGCACTTGCCAATGAGCTTAAAGCTATCAAAGAACATTTTGAAAAGAACATGAAATCTTTTGCACAAGAAGCATTTCAGGTCATGGAGTTTAATGGCTTTACTGTTACAGATTTTGCTTATGGAAAAGCAGGAGTTGCTAATTATTTCAATAAAATTACTTACCCCGTGAAGCCTCTGGATTATGAGCCTGGAAAGCGTGTTATAGATGCTTTTGAAGATACCGAGAAATGGACAACAAAGACTTCTTCTGTACGAAACAGAATCATTGAATGTGTCGAAGGAGTAGAAGGGAGAAAGGGACTTCAAGAGATTCTGATGAATTGTATTGACTATTATACGAATCATTTTGAAGCATATATTTCTGCATTGGAAACCCACAAACTCATTTATATTTATGGACTTTTGTCTCATCTGAAAGAAAAATTAAAGCAATATCGGGACGAGAATAATATCGTCTTCTTGTCAGATACAAATAAATTATTGAGTGTAATAAATGCAGATAACGATACACCATTTGTGTATGAAAAAATTGGAAATCGTTTCAAGCATTTGTTGATTGATGAGTTTCAGGATACCTCCGATTTTCAATGGAATAATCTCTTGCCTTTAATAAATAATTCCCTTGCCAATGGATATAATGCAATTATTGTCGGAGATGCGAAACAGTCCATCTATCGCTGGCGTGGAGGCAATATGAAACTGCTTTTAAACGGTGTGGCTGATAGCCTTTCTCACTTCAAAGAAGTAATTAGTGAATATAGTTTGAATACTAATTTCCGAAGCAAGGATTATGTCGTTCGATTCAACAATCAGTTCTTTAAAACGGCATCAAAAATAATTGCTGAAGAATGTAATCTTGTTGCAGATGACTGGTTTCATAAAGCATATTCGATTGAGGACTTGCATCAGCATACTTCAGAGAAAAATCTGGAAGGGGGATATGTGAAGATTCAATTCCTTGAAGATCAAAAAGAAACTGAAGAAACAGCGGCACAAAAATGGAAAGAAACAGCTCTGGAAAATACCCTTGCCATCATTAAACAATGTGAACAAGATGGCTACCGGATGCGGGATATAGCTATATTAGTAAGAAGAAATACTGAAGGAAATGAAATTGCCCGATACTTGTTTGATAATGGATATACACGTGTTATAAGTTCTGATTCTTTATTGCTCTATAAGGCTCCTCAAGTACAGTTTATTCTTAATATTTATCGTTATCTGAATGACCGTCATGACAGGATTGCTGCCGCTGAAATATTTTATTATTATACCAATATATTGAATGATGTTTATCCCGTTTTGCATGAATTATTTTCCTCCATAAATCAAAATAAACAAGTATTTAAAGAAGAACTTCCCTCAGAATTTGCAATGTATATGTCTTATCTCAATACACTTCCATTATATGAAATGACTGAACAGATCATTGAGGTATTTGGCTTGAATAAAATGCCTGATGCATACATTCAACGTTTCCAGGATTTGATTTTAGATTATTTGGATAAGAATAAAGGAGATCTGCAAAGCTTTATTGATTGGTGGGAAGAGAATCAGGAGAGTGATAAATGCTCTCTGGTAGTTCCTGAAAACGAAGATGCAATAACTATTATGACGATTCATAAATCAAAGGGTCTGCAATTTCCTATAGTCCTGATTCCCCTTGCCGATTGGGATTTGAAGCCAAAATCAAACTCTGTTCTATGGGTTAGTTCTAATGAGGAGCCTTTCAATCAATCACCGATATTTCCAGTAAATTCTACAAAGATTTTAGAGAAAAGTTATTTTAAAGATTTCTATTCACAGGAAATTATTAAAAATTATATTGACAATCTAAACCTTCTTTATGTGGCCTTTACTCGCCCTGAAGACAGGCTATACATCTTCTGCAAACAAACAAAGGAATCCGAAAAATTATCTTCTGCAAGCAAGTTGATAGCAAACATTCTTAGCTCTGATAATACTAATGAATGGATCTTTAATCCAGAGGAGAATAGTTATGAAACTGGTATTGTTATAAAGAATGGTTATGTAGATATTTCTTCAATGAATGAAGAGAATTTAATACTTACAAAGTTAGCTTCTTATCCATACTCACGGTGGCAATCAAAGATTACAATCAGCCCTAAAGCAAAGGCTTTCTGGGAATTATTTGACAATGAAAAAACTCGCAAAATTAATTATGGAATCTTAGTTCACAGGGTACTTGCAGAGATCATCACTACTGATGATATTGATTCTTCCATAACGAAAATTATTCTACAAGGATTAGTTTCAAAAGAGGAGAGTGAAATCCTGAAACAAAACATCATAGATTTATTGTCATTAAAAGAAATTGAATATTGGTTCAATACAGATTGGACTGTAAAAACTGAGAGTGAGATACTTCTTCCGGATGGAACAACTCTCCGCCCGGATAGAGTGTTGTTAAAAGAAAATAATGCAATAATTATTGATTATAAAACTGGAAAAGAAGAACCTAAACATGCCGATCAAGTGAATCATTATGCTTCTGTATTAGAAGATTTGGGTTATTCCACGATTCATAAATATCTTTTTTATCTGAATGAAAAGAGAGTCGTTAGTTTATAAATTATTCACTGATAAGTTTCTAAGATTCACTCAAATTTCTTCATGGCAAATTCTTTTTCTCTATATTTGCACTCATGAGGTTTTTTTTGATGGTACTTTTCACGATACACTGTTCACTTTTCACATCAATAGCGCAGCCTTCCATACAATGGGCTAAATGTTTTGGTGGCACTGGAATTGATATTGCTAAGTCAATGATTCAGACATTGGATGGCGGATATTTAATTGTTGGTTCTACTAATTCTTTGAATGGTGATGTTGTTGATTTACATGATTCCTTGGGTGCCATTCCAGATTACTGGCTTATAAAATTAGATTCTACAGGTACCCTTCAATGGAGAAAATGTCTTGGTGGCTCTGACAAAGATTATGCTACATGCCTTATCAATACTAAAGACAGTGGTTATGCGATTTGCGGATACTCATGGTCGCATGATGGAGATGTTTCAGGGAATAATTATCATTATAGTGCAGATTTTTGGGTTGTAAAAATAAGTTCTCAAGACACCATTCAATGGCAAAAGACTTATGGTGGATATAATGATGACAAGGCATATAGCATTGCTGAAACATCTGATGGCGGCTATATTGTTTGTGGCAATACCAATTCCCCTGATGGTGATGTCATGGGTTTTCATGGAGCCACGGATTATTGGGTTATTAAATTGGATTCCATTGGGAATTTAATATGGAATAAATGCTACGGCGGCACTGCTGATGAGACGGCGAATTCAATTCTTCAAACTTATGATGGAGGCTATATAGTTTGTGGCTTTACAGACTCTCCCGACGGTGATGTTACTGGCTTGACAAAAGATATTACAGGCAAAAATAATTATGTTATCTGGATCGTAAAAACAGATACCTCAGGTGAAATTCAATGGGAGAAAACATTCGGCGGAATGCAAAGCGATTATGGATATTCCATTATTCAAACTAAGGATAGTGGCTATGCAATCTTTGGCACAGGGGATATGGGCAGGAATGATTCAGGCTATTATTTTTATGATGATTATTGGTTGATTAAAATCGCTTCCGACAGCACCATTCAATGGCAACAAACTTATGGAGGACGTGATTATGATGAAGCAAGCACTATGACTCAAACTAAAGATGGCGGGTTTCTTCTGACAGGATACACCCTGTCAGATGATTACGAAGTGTACGGAAATCATGGTGGTTATGACGCTTGGATCGTTAAGACAGATGCCATCGGTACTTTGCAATGGAGCAGTTGTTTTGGTGGCTCAAGAGATGATATTCCTTATAGTATTATTGAAACGAAAGATGGGGGTATTGCCTTTGCCGGCAGCACTTTCAGCGATGATGGAAATATTCACGGATGGCATGATTCATGTACTTATGATTCCTTAAATAAGGATTCAGTTTGTACTCCAGATTTCTGGATTGTGAAGTTATATCCTTATGAATTGCCAAAGAAAATCGAAGCCCCAAATACCTCTGTTCTTATTTATCCCAACCCTTTTGACATAGAAGCAACATTAGTGTTCAGGCTTGATTCTTTGCCCTCAAATTGTGTCTTGAATATTTATGATGTCATCGGTCAACTGGTGAAAAGCCTTGTTATTAGTGGTGATTCAAACACTATAACTATTTATCGGGAAGGATTGTCAAAAGGAATATATATTTGCGAACTCATTGAGAATGGAATCACAATGCTTGCTGTTGGGAAACTATTTATTGATTAAATAATAATAAAGAAATAAAATATCATGGAAGATTTAGAGCATTTAAAATACCCAGTTGGAAGGTTTCAAAAACCAAGTGAATTATGTAAAGAACATCGTGCTGGATGGATTAAAATCATTGAAGAATTGCCCGAGAAATTAAAGAAAGAAGTATCGGGTTTATCAGATGCCCAATTAGATACACCTTATCGTCCCGAAGGCTGGACTGTCCGTCAAACTATCCATCATTTCGCTGACAGTCACATCAACGCTTTCATTCGTTTTAAATTAGCATTG
>JABDAW010000020.1 GCA_013288905.1 Bacteroidota bacterium
ATGCTCTCTTTGCTTTGTCAGGTGAGCCGAAAATTTTATAATTCTCCGCAATCATATAACCGGCTACTAAAGGTCCTCCAAGAAAGGTTCCAGAATAAACAGCTCTGCTGTTATAGATTTTACTTCTTGGAATTTGATCTTCACCTATTTTAATGATTTCATCCGTATTCTTATCATTCAATATTTCAGGAACATTCTGCTTGGGTATCACCATTCCAAACATATCGCGTTCTTCAATGAAGTCGAAAACTTATGATGCAATACATGCCAAAATAGAATTTGATAAAAGTAATATCTCGGAAGCAGAAGTCGATCAGATGGTAGAAGGATTTAAAAAAATTCACTTCTTTTCTTATACAGTAGAGAAAAGCATTTACATTAAAAAAGTCGGATCTATCTATGAAATTTCTTTTGGATGCGACCATACAATTTCAACCAATGATGCAGCACTTAGAGGATTTGAATCTATCAGGTTTGATATGCAAAAAGTTTTTCCTAACAATAAAATAGTTTTGAATTTGGTGGTTGGAAGTTTTGATAATATTGTAAAGCGAATTGAATAAACCTAACCTACCATCCACCAATCCGCCTCAATCCCTATCTTTGCAGTCTAAAAAATTAATAACATGTTATCAGTAAAAGGAATTTATGACGGGAAAAAAGTAGTGCCTTTGGAGGAAATAAAGGCTACTAAAAAGTATAAATTAATTATCACCTTTGTCGAAGAAATCGGTGATGAAGAAGAGGATGAGGCAATAAGAAATTTTGCTTCTCCTACCGATTCATTCCAATTTTGGGAGGACCCGAGGGAAGATATTTATCAGGATTATTTAACTAAGAAAAGGAAATGAAAACAGGAACGATTATTCTTGTTCCGTTTCCTTTTTCGGAATTAACAGAGGTCAAAGTACGTCCTGCCGTTGTAATTGCTGTTACGAAAGATAAATTTAAAGACTTGGTGGTTTGTGCCATTTCTTCGGTGATTTCAGAGAGGCTTACTGCGAATGAAATGTTGTTAGAATCTAATTCAACCAATAATTTAAGAGTAGATTCTGTTGTCAAAGTTGATAGAATAGTTACGATAAAAAGAGAAAGCAAAATAGCGGACTTAGGAAAATTATCTGCGGAAGAACTGAAATTATTTAAGAAGAAGTTTTGCAATTTAGTGGAATCGAATAACGATTAAATTTAGCCATTCACAACTTTGATTTCAAAAGATACCATAAACAGAATATTTGAAACTGCCCGCATTGAGGAGGTGGTAGGTGAGTTTGTTTCATTGAAGAAGCGTGGCGTGAATTTGCTTGGTAGATGCCCGTTTCATAATGAAAAAACTCCTTCATTCACGGTCTCTCCTGCTAAGGGAATTTATAAATGCTTTGGTTGCGGAAAGGCTGGCAACTCGGTTAATTTCATCATGGAGCATGAGCATTATACCTATCCCGAAGCGCTGCGATACCTGGCAAAGAAATATAATATTGAAGTGGATGAGGACTTCAATAAAACAGAGGATATTGAAAATGAAAATGCCAAGGAAAGTCTCTACATCATTTCGTCTTTTGCCGCGAAATATTTTCATGAAAACTTATTGAATAATGATGAAGGCAAGGCGATTGGTTTGACTTATTTTCGAGAGCGAGGATTCACAGATGCCACCATTCAAAAGTTTCAATTGGGGTATAGCCTCACGGAGTGGGGTTCCTTTACTGATGAGGCTTTGAAGAATGGTTATAAGATAGAATTCTTAGAGAAAACCGGGCTTACTATCGTTAATGAAAGTAAGAAACAATATGATCGTTTTCGTGGTCGGGTTATGTTCCCTATTCATAATCTTTCAGGGCGTGTCATTGGCTTTGGCGGAAGGATAATTAAGACCGATCCGAAGAGTCCTAAGTATGTCAATTCTCCGCAATCAGATATTTATAATAAGAGCACTATTCTTTATGGAGCATACCAGGCGAAGAAGGCGATTATCAATCTCAATACCTGTTATCTTGTGGAAGGCTATACTGATGTTATTTCCTTGCATCAAAGTGGTGTTGAGAATGTTGTTGCTTCATCTGGAACGTCGTTGACCATCGAGCAGATTCGCTTGATTGGCAGGTATTCCAAGAACATCACGGTGCTTTATGATGCTGACCCTGCGGGTATAAAAGCATCCTTGCGAGGCATTGATTTAATCCTTGAAGAAGGGCTTAATGTGAAGGTTGTTTTATTCCCCGAAGGCGAGGACCCTGATAGTTATTCAAAGAAAGTTTCTGCCACCGAATTGAAAGAATATCTAACGAAGAATGCTGTTGATTTTATCCTCTTCAAAACAAATCTTTTATTGGAAGATACCAAAGGTGACCCTGTTGCGAAAGCTACGTTAATCAAGGATATTATAGCAACCATCGCCAAGATACCTGACCCTATAATTCGTTCGACATACATCAAGGAATGTTCGTCTTTAATGGAGGTTAGTGAAACGGTTTTGATTGCTGAATTAAACAAGCTTCGCCGCAAGGTAAAGGATAAGGAAGATTATGATTCTTCCATCGTCAGGGAAGATGAAAAACCGCATGTACCGCAGCCTCAAGTCATTACTCATTCTTCCGAACCACAGGAGAAAGATATCATCAGATTGTTGATTAATTATGGTGCTATGGAATTGGTTTTAATGAACCCTGACTTCCAGAATGATGATGTGGATATTGAGATTGCTAAGGAAGAATATCTCCGTATTTCGGTAGCGCAATTTATCGCTGATGAAATTAATAACAACAAAGATTTCCTGCGATTTGAGAACCAGCTTTATGAAATCATCTTAGAGGAATTCAATACTAATTTATCAGAGAATATTATTCCAAATGAACAATACTTTCTTCAACATGTGAATCCTGATATTGCCCAATTGACGGCAGATTTGGTAACCCTTCCTTATGAACTTTCAGAAAATTGGAAGACCCAGCATAAGATAGATGTTGTTACCGAAGATATGCTAATGATGGAAGCCGTCATCAGTGCTATCAACAATCTAAAAATGAAGAAAGTTGTGGCTTTGATTGATGAGAAATTCAAACGTTTGAATGATGTTCATACCGAAGAAGAAAGGAATACTTTATTGGAAGAAGTCATGCAATTAATAAATCTTAAAACTGTTATCTCCGAAGCTTTGGGAATAGTTGTGGTAAGATAAATTGTTTTTCCGTGCTGATAAAGGAATAGCCTGTGAATAAGAAAGTTTGTGTCAGCAGAAAATCTATTACACCTTTATCCCACACACAAAAAAAAGCCACGAACTCAATTTTGAATTCGTGGCTTTTTATTAATGTTATTATAAACTTTTACAACATTCCTGCATGATTCGAGGACTCGGTCTCTGAATGCGGAACAGTCTGTGGAATGAAATCTTTCTCTGCGCCTGGCTTGCTGTAATCATAGGGCCATCTGTAAACAGTTGGAATTTCACCGGGCCAGTTACCATGAAGATGTTCTACTGGTGCAGTCCATTCGAGGGTACTGGAATTCCAAGGGTTTTGAACGGATTTCTTACCTCTGAATATGCTGTAGAAGAAGTTGGCAACGAAGATTAATTGAGCTACTCCGGCTACCAATGCGAAGACGCTTATCATGGAATTGATATTGACTAATTGATCGAATTGGTCGTAAGCGGTATTGGCATAATATCTTCTTGGAACACCTGCTAATCCTAAGAAGTGCATTGGGAAGAATACTCCGTAAACACAAATCAGGGTCATCCAGAAATGCCAGTAGCCGAGGGTCTTATTCATCATCCTTCCGAACATTCTTGGGAACCAATGATAGATGCCGGCGAACATTCCGAAGATAGCCGAACTGCCCATTACTATGTGGAAGTGAGCGACTACGAAATAGGTATCATGTAATGGAATATCTAATGCTGAATCTCCTAAAATAATCCCTGTGATTCCACCAGAAATAAAGAACGAAACCAAACCGATGGCGAATAAAACAGCGGGACTATAAACAATATTTCCCCTGAATAAAGTTGCGATATAATTGAATACTTTAACAGCAGAAGGGATAGCGACAAGCAATGTTGTGAACACGAAAACAGAACCTAAGAATGGATTCATCCCGGTAATAAACATGTGATGCCCCCAAACTACGAAGGAAAGGAATGCAATAAATAACATGGAACCGATCATGGCTTTATATCCGAAGATTGGCTTGCGGGATTGTGTTGCAATAACTTCAGAAGTGATTCCAAGAGCAGGTAATAAAACGATATAAACTTCAGGGTGACCAAGGAACCAGAATAAATGCTGGAAAAGAATCGGGCTGCCACCGTGATGCTCCAAAGGAATTCCATTAATGTAAATATCAGAGAGATAAAAACTTGTTCCGAAGCTCCTGTCAAATACTAAAAGTAAAGCCGCTGCGAATAATACAGGGAAAGAAAGAATTCCAAGAATAGCTGTGATCATAAAAGACCAAATGGTTAATGGCAAGCGAGTCATGCTCATGCCTTTGGTTCTTAAATTCACAACTGTTACTACATAATTAATACCTCCCAATAACGCCGAACCAATGAATAATACCATACTCACCAGCCACAATGTCATTCCTAATCCTGATCCTCCGATAGCTTGCGGCAAGGCACTCAATGGAGGATAAATTGTCCAGCCACCAGAAGCAGCACCGTCTTCAAATAAAAGGGAAGCAGTCATTACACAGCAAGAGCCAAAGAAGAACCAATAAGACAACATATTCAAGAATCCTGATGCCATATCTCGCGCCCCCACCTGCAATGGAATCAGCAGGTTTGCAAACGTTCCGCTCAATCCTCCGGTCAATACAAAGAACACCATGATAGTTCCGTGAATCGTAACTAATGAAAGATAAAAAGTTGGGTCTAATTTTCCACCCTTAGCCCAATGCCCAAGAATCTTTTCCAAAAAAGGAAACTTCTGGTCGGGCCATCCCAATTGCAACCTGAATGTCATAGACATCAACATTGCAAGCAAAGCCATAAAAATCGCAGTTATCAAAAACTGCTTTGAAATCATTTTATGGTCTTGACTGAAGACATATTTCGTCCAGAAAGTTTGTTCATGATGCTCATGTTCATCATGCCCGTGGGTTTCGTGGTGTTCTATTGCATGTGCTTGATTTTCCATATCTCTATTTTGTTCTTTATCGTTAATTATTTCTTATTTTACAGCAACGACATTCTCTACAGAAGTCGTCGTGCTGGCTACATTATTTTCGCCAATAGTTTTTTGTTTGCTCATCCATTCGCTGTATTGAACGTCATCATCCACCACGACTTTCATGTGCATGGTATAATGCGCCGCCCCACAAATTTTATTACACAAAAGGATGTAATCGAACTTATCATTCTTCAATTTCTTACGCATCTCGGCAGTGGTAATCGTTGGCACAAAATAAAACTGCGTCGTCATACCCGGAACGGCATTCATCTGCAACCTGAAATGCGGCAGATAAACACTGTGAATTACATCCTGTGAACGGATATAAAAATTCGTTGGCTGATTAACTTTCAGGTGTAATTCATTAGTCAAAACATCATCCTTGGAATGAGGATCCAATGAATCAACGCCAAGCGGATTGTTTGAATTAATATTCATGAAATAGGCATGTCCAAGGATATTATCTTTACCTGCATAACGGGCAGTCCAGTTAAATTGCTTACCATAAAGTTCGATTTTTTGAGCATTATCTTTAGAGTGATCACTCTGGGTAATATTATTCCAAACCGTAAGACCATACACAATCATTCCACCCAAAACAATCGTTGGAATAATCGTCCAGATCACTTCCAACTTGTGATTTTCGGGAATATATTCTCCGCGACGATTGGTATTATGTTTGTATCTCCAGGCACAATAAAACAGTGCAATTTGGGTAACAAAAAACACCACAAATATCAAAACGTAGTTCACATTCATCAATTGATCAATCTCGACACCATGCTTGGAAGCCGACACAGGCAGCATAAATTTGGCGTATCTCCAAGTGGTATAAAAGATAAATATCATGAACGCAAAAAGGAAAAACAGGGAAAGATTTCCTTGCGAATTATTATCTTTTTGGGAAATTTCCTCTGCCGGCGCGGGGCTTAATTGGTTGGTAAGCTCTAATATTCTAATTATCCGAGCAACGGCAACTATCACTAATATTGTTACGATTAATCCGAGAAACGTTATCATCTTTATATTCTATTATTAATTATTTACTGATATTACTGGAATGGCTGAATGTGTTTTGGAATAAAACCTGTCTGCAAAGGAGCTATGCGTACAAACATAGGAGCTTTGTTTGCAAACAAAGGAGCTTTGCGGACAGACAAAGGAGCTAAGTTTACAAGCAGAGGAGCTTTGCGGACAGACAAAGGAGCTTTGTTTACAAGCAAAGCAATTTTGCGAGCGGACAAAGGAGCTATGTTTGCGAGCAAAGGAGCTTTGCTGACTAACATTGAAGCAATGTTGATTGACATAGGGACTTTGTAATCGGATATTTATACTTGCATTCATCTTTTTATTTAACTTTCAATCCCCTTTAATCCAAAATTATCTTGCCCACCAATAATTCAAAACCTGCTAAAACATCTTCCCCTGATAATATTTCATTGAATGGAATTTCCGAAGGTTTCATATTGGGTTTATAGACGAATGTCGTTCTGCTATCGGGGTCTATCAACCATCCAAGGCGGCAACCGTTTTCTATCCATTCTTCCATTTTCTCTTTTTGCTGTTTTAAGGTATCTGATTTTGACTTAACTTCAATCACAAAATCAGGGCAAATATGCGGAAATCTATCTTGTTCGTAATTGGAAATCTTGTTCCATTTCTCCAAAGTAATCCATGATAAATCGGGAGAACGCATGGCATTATTAGGCAATGTAAAACCTGCATTGGAATCAAAAGATATACCTAAATTTTTCTTTTCATTCCAATTCTCAAATGCCTGTGCCAATTTGATATTGTAATTTCCTGTTCTCGCTCCTGTTGGTGACATTATGATTATGTTTTGATGACTGTCTCGTTCTATTCTCAATTCTTTATTCCTTACACAAAGAAGAAAAAATTGTTCTTCCGTAAGGTTTAAAGATTCTGTATGAATTTCTATTACTTCCATTTTTGATTAATAAATCTTAAATATGATGCGCAATACTCTCCTTTAATAAAGGATGGTTTTTGGCAATAAGAGGGGCTTTGGCTAATGAAGTGAATACCACGAATAAGAAGGCTCCGGCATATCCGGCTAAAATTCCAAACTCTATTAAATTAAAGCCATTCCAATCCCTGCCGATGGTGCCTGGCATCACCATTAAATAAACATCTATCCAATGTCCGATTAATATTGCTGTGCCAGCTATGAGTAATATCTTGATTTTTCTCTTCGCATCTCTGGTCATTAATACCAGGAATGGGAATACGAAGTTGATAAAGAAATTCACCCAGAATAATAATCTGTAATGATCCCAGCGGGCTTTGGTATAAGTTACTTCTTCAGGGAGATTTGCATACCAGTAGAGCATGAATTGTGAGAACCAAAGATAAGTCCAGAAGATGGAGAATGCGAACATAAACTTGCCGACATCGTGCAAATGATTTTCGTTGACATTTCCATAATGTCCTAATGATTTCAGATAAATAATTAATAGACACATCGCTGCCAAACCACTTACGAAAAGCCCTGCAAAGATGTACCACCCGAATAAAGTGCTGAACCAATGTGCATCTATGGACATGATGAAATCCCAAGCAGCAGTGGAAGAAGTGATACCAAAAAGAACGATATAAATAGCACCGATTTTTATACTTTTGTCATAATGCTTGATGCCGCCATCCAAATCCTCGGCTAATGATTCTTTCCTTATCCAACGGGTAAAGCCAACCCAAATCAGAATGTAAGCAATCATACGAATGGTGAAGAATGGAACATTCAAGAAGCCTTTTTTACCATCTAATATTTTGTCATAATCAGGGTTTGGAGTTTTTGTTCCTGCAAGAAATTTATTGTAATATTCAGCATGAGTCCATTGGTATAAATCGTGATGACCAAAGAGAAAAATCAAAATCATTCCGATGCCTCCGAAGAGAATAAAAGTACCCATAGCTTCAGGAACTCTTCTGAATCCAACAGCCCAACCAGCCTGCGCAATGGTATTAACCGCAACGAAAAAAGTGCCGCATAATGCGATTGCCAAAAAGTAGAAATCATTAACCAGCAATGCTGACCAGGTTCTGTGTGGGTTGATTAAAAATCCGGCAATAATAGTTACCACCCCGATTGCCATCAGAACCATAAAGAAATTCTTCGCGTTCTTTTTGAAATTAAATTCCATATCCTTGTCTGTTTTTAATTAATCTTATTTACCTTTTGCTTTGGTCTTAGTAGTTGTTTTAGCAGGAGTTTTATCTGCCATGACTTTATCTGTTTTAGTCGCTGTTGAATCGGTTGTTTTTACATCGCCACCCAATTTTTGCAATGTCTGAACATACATGATGATTTTCCATCTCTCATCTTGTGTCAATTGACTTGCATGAGAACCCATTAAATTCTTACCATAAGTAACCGTCCAAAACATCTTGCCTTCTGGGAGATCTTTCAACTGACTACCGGAATAAGATGGTGGAGGAGGGAACTTTCCATTTGCCACAATCGTGCCATTTCCCTTACCTTCCGGTCCATGACAATGGATACAGAATATTCCAAATAATCTCTGACCTTCAGCCATATTGATAGAATCTTTTGGAAGAGGGTTCATCAATTCTTTGCCAGCCAATTCATAACCTTCGTTGGTATGAGGATAAGGAAATGGGAATGGTTGATTCCTTGCAATCGTTCCCGCGACAGGATTACGATTTGTCATGCTGTCTTTGAAGTTCGGGTTACTGGAATTTTGTTTGTAGGATGCGCCGCGATACATATCAGGCATATATTCATAGCCAGGAAGTTTTGGATCATCATTGCAAGACCATATCATGGTTACTAATCCAAATGCAAATAAAAAGTATATTAGGTTGGTCTTAGTCATTTTTCTGAAGAGATTAATTCTAAATTTCATAGTCAATTATTATTTCCTTAAACTCTAACTTCTGAAGCACCTGTTGATTTCAAAGCACTTTTAATTTGTTCTAAATTATCGGTATCCTTTACTTCAATTTGCATGATGAAGGTATCATCGGTAGTCCTTGGGTCAGGATTAGAAGCAGTAACACCGGGTAATATTTTACTTCTCAATAAAAAAGTAATTGCCATGCCGTGAGCAGCACAAAGCACAGTAGATTCAAAGGTTACAGGAATGAATGCCGGTAAGTTTTTATACAGCGCAAAGTTTGGTTTGCCGCCAATATCAATGTGCCAATCGTGCACCATCATATACCAAAACATCAACAAGGCAAGTGTAGTTCCTGTGGCTCCATAAAGGAAGGAACACATGGAAATTCTTGTTCGTGGAATACCTATTACAGGATCAATTCCATGTATCGGAAATGGACTCCATACATTTGTAATTTTTAATCCCATCTCGCGGATTTTCTTTGCTCCGACCAAGATGTCGTGGTCGTCTTTATAAACTCCTAAAATATATTTCTTACTCATGGTGTGGTATGTTTTTATGTGATTTATCACTCGTTGCCTTCAATACGGTCTTCAATTCATTCAAGGCTATTACCGGAAATACTCTTGCGAAAACCAAAAATAAAGTAAAGAATAATCCGATAGTGCCGACGAAGATTCCCATTTCAATAAAGGTAGGATGATACATCGTCCAGCTTGATGGAAGGAAATCTCTATGCAAGGATGTAACGATAATTACAAATCGCTCAAACCACATCCCGATATTCACAAAAATAGAAATGATGAATGTGGCGATAACGCTTGTTCTGATTTTCTTAAACCAGAATAATTGAGGGGTAATAACATTGCAGGTCATCATGCTTGCATACGCCCACCAGTAAGGTCCGAATGCCCTGTTAATAAAGGCATACGCTTCAAATGGATTTCCGGAATACCAGGCAATAAAGAACTCGGTGATGTATGCCACCCCTACTATCGAGCCGGTGAGCATGATAATTTTATTCATGGATTCGATGTGTTGAATGGTGATATATTCTTCTAATCCAAGAACCTTTCTTGCCACCAGCATTAAAGTCAAAACCATTGCGAAACCAGAGAAAATAGCTCCCGCAACGAAGTATGGCGGGAAGATAGTTGTATGCCAACCCGGAAGTATCGAGGTGGCGAAGTCCATAGATACAATCGTGTGCACGGATAATACAAGTGGCGTCGAAATTCCTGCCAATACCAAGCAAACTTCTTCATATCTTCCCCAGTCTCTTGCTGTGCCTTTCCATCCGAAAGAAAGCGTTCCATAGATGAATTTTCTTAAAGGAGTTATTGCTCTGTCTCTAATGGTTGCCAAGTCAGGAATTAATCCTAAATACCAAAATACCAACGATACAGAAAAGTAAGTCGAGATAGCGAAAACGTCCCAAAGCAATGGCGAATTGAAATTCACCCAAAGCGAACCGAATTGATTTGGCAATGGCAACATCCAATAATCTAACCAAGGGCGACCTGTGTGAAATACCGGAAATAACCCTGCACATATTACCGCAAAAATCGTCATGGCTTCTGCAGAACGATTGATGGACATCCTCCATCTTTGGCGGAATAATAAAAGGATGGCAGAAATTAATGTTCCGGCGTGTCCGATACCGATCCACCAAACGAAATTGGTGATGTCCCATGCCCATCCGACGGTTTTATTCAAGCCCCAGGAACCGATTCCATTCCCGATGGTGTAGGCGAGGGAACAGATGCCCCAGCACATACAGGTAAAAGCGATTGTGAAAGACATCCACCACCATTTATTGGCTTTGCCCTCGACCGGTCTGCATACATCTTCGGTGATCTGGTGGTAGGATTTCTCGCCTAATACCAGGGGGTCCCGAACTGCACTTATTACTATTTCACTCATAGTGATTTATTATTTCTATATTATTAATCTTGAATTTTTAGCGATTTATCGAACATTTCCGACGTTTCCCAGAGACTTTTTAGGTATATGAACTGACTTTTTATACCTAAAAACTGATTTATTATACATAATAAATGGCTCATTAGGTAAGTCGTCTGATTTATTATACCTGACCAGCCACTTTTTATACCTGATGAATGATTTTTTATACATAATAAATGACTCATTATACCTAAAAAATGACTTTTTAGGTCAACCCTTTCATTTTTTATACCTAAAAAATGGCTGCTTGACGGCATCATTTTGGAATTTGATATGTATATCATGGTGGTCATTTCTTTAATGTACAAATTTTAATAGAGCAACAACAATAGCAATACTTGCGGCATACATTCCTCCTACCTTTATTATTAATCTATTTTCCAAATCTTTTAAATCTTGCTTTGTAGATAAGGTATCATCAATAATATCTTTTAATGCCTCCGCCTGCACTTCAGCTTGTTGCTGCGTGAAACCTGCTGCCATCAGCTTTTTGGCATAAGCCAGAGTATCAAAGGAAATTGTTGTCATTTATTTAATAATTACGCCTTAGCTTCCTCCACATTCCTGATTTTGGTTTGATAAACCACATTCGGCTTCACATCCAATTCTTCCAACAAATGATAAGACCTTTCTTCTTTGCCCATTTCGCTCAATTCGCTGTTCTTGTCATTCCAATCACCAAATACGATGGCATTGGTTGGGCAGGCTTGCGAACATGCCATCTTGATTTCGCCATCCTTGATTTTGCGCTTGTCTTTCTTAGCCACCAATTTCGTTTCCTGAATACGCTGAACGCACATAGAGCATTTTTCCATTACACCGCGAGAACGAACCACGACATCTGGATTCAATACCATCTTGCCCAAATCATCATTCATGTTGAAGTCGAATTTTGGATTGTCAGCATATTTAAACCAGTTGAAACGACGAACTTTATATGGGCAGTTATTGGCGCAATACCTCGTACCGACACAACGGTTATAAGTCATTTGATTTAATCCTTCAGAGCTATGGCTTGTCGCAATTACCGGGCAAACCGTTTCGCATGGTGCATGGTTGCAATGCTGACACATTATCGGCTGAAATACCACTTGAGGCTGCTCGGAAGGAACTTCCATTTTCTTTAAATCGCCCTTTTCGTCTTCGCTCTTCGGGTCGGCATCACTGGAATAATATCTGTCAATACGCATCCAATGCATTTCGCGGCTGCGAATAACTTCTAATTTCCCGACGACAGGCACATTATTTTCAGCAGTACAAGCGATGACGCAAGCACCACAGCCGATACAGGAATTCAAATCAATAGACATACCCCACTGGTGGTTCGGGCGCGGATGACCAGGGTTTTCTTTGGAAGCCCACAAATCAACATCTTCGGGCTTTTGTTTGCCATCCATCGTGCTGACATATTCCTGCTCATTTCCAGCCTTAGCCTCCTTGCGATATTCCTCCAATGAAGCCTCCTTCACAGGACTCCTGCCCATCATGGTATGGTGCGTTTGGGTAGCCGCCAAGCCATGAGTCTTACCTGCAACCTTCGCAACTGCAACACCAGTAACAAAATATTGAATGCTTCCATTCACAAATTGAGTGAAAGGATAAGCATTAACACCAATGACCTTTGTCTTGGAACTGCTGGTCTTGCCGGCATTAGTTCTACCATAACCAATTGCCAAAGAACCGGTATCGGCAGCCTGACCAGGTTGCTCAAGAACAACAACTTCAACAGAATATCCATTAACAGAAACCGTCGCAACATCGCCTTGTTTGAAGTTCATTTTCTTGGCAGTAGCTGGAGATAAAGCTAAATAATTATCCCAACAAACCTTAGAGATAGGATCAGGTAATTCCTGTAACCAAGGGTTGTTTGCCTGGTTACCATTTCCAAGACCAACCTTTTCATAAATCACCAATTCGAAATCACTTCCTTTTGCAGATTTCTGAATACTGGCAGCAGCTTCGGCGGCTTTATTGGCAGCCTTAGGAGCTTCTTTGGCTTTATCTTTCTTGGAATCCTTATGGACTTCTTTTGGCTTATCTTTTCCTTTTTCTTCAGAAGCTGGGGCAGCATCAGCAACCATTTCCACAACACCATCCTGAAGGCTCTTATTCCAAAAGTCTTCAAACATCAGGTGTTTCTCTTTAGTCTTGCTTTCATGGAATAAGTTCTTTCTCCAATAATCCTGAATATAATCGTGATAAGATTTATTTTCAATTCCTGCCCAAGCCATCAAACTTTCCTGCGCTGCTCTTGTTGAGAATATCGGATTAATAGTTGGTTGAGTTAAGCTGATATGACCTTTCTTTGGTTCAGCATCATTCCACGATTCCAAGTAATGATTATCAGGAGCAACAATGAAACCGTCAATGTTTGCAGCGGTTTCATCTTCTCTATCTGCAAAAGTTACTTTCAAACCAACCTTAGCACATCCAGTTTTGAATGCATCTGCCTGAACTTTTCCTAACGTATAATAAGGATTGACATTATATAAAATAAGCCCGTCAACCTTTCCATTATTCATATCCTCAATCAACTCCCTAACCTCTGCATCATTACCTTGTTGCAAATGGCTTGGAGAGGTAATATCAATTGTTGAACCATAGCTGCCTAACATTTTATTGATTTCATTCACCAATAATTGAACATCCTTATCATTAGAACCGGAAACAACTAAGGCTTTACCTTTATTATTCCATAATTCATCGGCAGCCATCTTAATTGATTCATCGGCTTTGCCCATATCACTACTGCCATAAGTTGGCTCACCAGCCTTTGAGGCAATTTTATTATACAATGAAAGAACCGCTCCAGCCATTTCAGAAGGCTTAATGGCAATTCTTTTATCTGCATTACTACCTGTCAATGAAAGAGCAGTTTCGATTTGAATATGCTTGGACATGGCAGCATCTTTATTGCTTCCACGAAGTTTACGATTCGCAACAAATTGCCTTGAATATTCAATAGGAGATAACCAATTCGCCAAGAAGTCAGCATCAAAACTAACAATGGCTTTTGCATTATCAAAACGATAAGTTGGAATCATGGCAGTACCAAAAGATTCTTCATTAGCCATGCGCATTCCAGAGAATGAAACTGCATCATAAGTAATATGTTTTGTGCCAGGATATTTATTGACGAAGTCCCCGATAACAGCCTTAGTAGAAGGAGAGATTATTGTAGAAGAAAGAATTCTGATGTTAGCACTCTTGCCTGTAGCTCCATTACCTTTCGCAGCAGCTCCCTTAACAACTTTTCCTTTCTTATCCTTCACTTCTTCGACAGGTTTGCTGGCACCATATAAGGCAACCAACTTATCCATCACCGCTTTATCAACTTGATTCCAGGTAGCTGGACCCTTATCCATCATTGGAATTTTCAAACGGGATGAATCATATAAACTCAAAACAGAAGCCTGAACTCGAGCACTGGTTCCGCCTTTAGTAATAGGAGATAAATCATTCCCTTCAATTTTGATTGGGCGACCTTCGCGAGTCTTTACAACGACAGGACAATAATCTCTTCCATCGAAATAAGAAGATGCATAATAATTGGCTACACCTGGAACTATTTCCTCTGGTTTAATCAAATAAGGAATCGTTTTCTTTATCGGGGTTTCGCAAGCTGCAAGGGTCGCAACACCAACGCCGAAGCCAAGAATCTTTAAGAAATCCCTGCGACCTGTCGTGTTATTTGCTTCAGCTTTGCTGCTAAATATTTCTTCTAAAGGAAGCTCTTCGGCAAACTCCTGATTCTTTAATTTCTCGAATTCAGGGTCGTTTCTCAATTCCTCTAAGCCCTTCCAATATTGCTTTTCCATATCTTATCTATTTCTTTTTATTTGAGAATATTAATAATGACAACGTGCACACTCTGTACCGCCAATGTTTACTACCTTGATAGTATCGGGTTTCATCAGATGCTGATGACCGGGCACGGTATCCGGCATGTTATAATAGTTCACGATATTATCGTAATAATGATTTCCTTTTACCTGAACAGGGGTTGCTAAATGGCAATCAATACACCATCCCATCGTGAGTTTGGAATATTGTTTTGCGGATGTCATTTCCTGAACTTCCCCATGACAAGTCTGACACGCAATCTTTCCTACCTTCACGTGCTGACTGTGATTAAAGTAAACGAAATCCTGCAAGTTATGCACCCTCACCCATTCGATAGGCTTTGGATTATTGCCATATTGCTGGGTGCTTGGGTTATAATCCAATGCCTTATATATCTTCCCGATTTCTTCGGTGGCAACTGCTCCATTCTCTAATTGAAGGTCGCTTTCCTTGATTCCTTTATGGCAGTTCATACAAACATTCGCAGTAGGAATTCCGGCGGTCTTGCTTTTCTCTGCTCCTGAATGGCAATAGACGCAATTGATTCCATTATCTCCGGCATGAACTTTATGTGAGAATGCTATCGGTTGGTCGGGTTGATAACCTGTTGTAACTCCGATATTCCACAAAGTATCCCAGCCCTTCACGGTGCTCCAGCAAGAGAATATGATTAAGATTATTGCCACTAATTTCTTGTGTGTCCTCATCCAATACCAAAGAGCTGGCAATGGTTTTCTTTCTATAGGAGCTGGCAAGCCTTCTTTCTGACGAACCACTTTGTTCAAGCCTTTCACGACCTTCCCAAGAATCAATACTAATACTAATAGAACTATTCCACATAAGAAAAGAATTGTTCCGGTATGATCATCTTCCGCCTTCTCATTACCTGCGCCGCCAGTAGCCTTCGCAACTGCCTTTGGAGCCTTTGCACTTTCTGCATCAATATATGCTACGATAGCTTTAATCTCATCATCTTTAAGAGATTGAGCAGGCATGACAGTCTTGTTGTATTTTGCGAAGAGTGCATTTGCATAAGGATCGCCGGAAGCAATCACTGCCGATGAATTCTTCACCCATTTCAGAATCCAGTCTATTTGTCTTCTTTTGGAGACATCTTTCAGGTCTGGTCCAAGAACTTCTTTGCCGACAGCATGGCAAGAAGTGCAATTGCCATTAAACAATGCTGCCCCGTCTTGAGCGAATGAATTGGATGAAATAAGGATTACAAAAGCGAGGGCTGATAAAGTCTGAAGACTGCGATATATAAAGGTATTTCTCATATTTTAAAGCATTAGAGCAAGGGGGGATTTTTTTGTTTTATTGGCTATCATTTGGGGAAATAAATTTTCATTGAGGGCGCAAATTTATAAATTAGTTATTATAAAAAAAGAATTAGCCGAAAAAACTTTTGTCTCATTCCTCCTGCATTGGTTTGTTTTTATAAAGAAGGGCTTGAATATGTGACGTATCGCCATATTTTTATTTTTGTTTGTGCCCTTCAAGAATAGTTCCGGAGCATTGGTTTTAGATCTTATAATTCCTTGAGATGAAATTACAAGAGAATGATTGGGGGCTTCCAAAACTTCCAGATTTTTATTTTTCGAATTCAAGAGAGGGAGACTTCGGCTGGTTTTGCGGGGAGTTCTATGTGTCATTTTTTATGGAGATTTATTGGAATTTCATGTATGAGGATATGGATTATTTTTTCATGTATGCCGGTTGGAGTTGCATTTATATTCATTTGGGATGGAGGGATGGCTATTTTATTCTGGTTGAGATGGGTGGGGGATTGATTGATGCTGATTTTGCTTTTAGTGCTGGAGATTGTGGTCAAATGAATGTCCATTATTGGAAGATTTATGCTCATTAAGGGAAGATTTATGTCGATTATGCCCTTTTTTTTGGGGCTTTTTTCATTCAATTCATGCTATTAGACCAAATTAGGGAGGCTGTATATCAATGAGTTAGGCTTATAATTGGGTTATTTTGTCGGTAAATGGTGGTTTGACGGCGGGAATGTTAAATTTGCCGTCTCAAAATAAAATTAAATGGCTATGGAATTAGTAAAATCAAATCATAATAGTACGAGGCAGCAGAATTATACAATATCGGAGATGTTGAATAATAGCGGGATGGAAAATATCATTAAATTATTCGATTATAAACCAAAATATGTTATCGGTTTATTTGACACTTATGCACTGAATCGCACGAATGCTATTGCATTGCCGGGTCAGGAACAAATCGTGTATGGGCATGTTATTGTCCGACTTAGTTTGAAGGAATATGGAGTTATTTGTTGTGCTAATTTCCAGAAATTAAAGGGGAGCATCAAGGGTTCATTTCCAAAAAATGTTCAAACAGCAATGTTTAATCTCGCCGGTATGAGGTATTATGAAGCTGCATCTAATGATAATTGGGATAGTGTGGAGCAGATGAATGTCTTGATGATCGCTTTTATGGCTGATACCGGAAGGATGGGGATAATGACTGCTGCCCTGGAAATTGCTTCGACTTTTCAGGCTTCTGTGGCGAGTGACAGCACGAATTTTCATGATGAACATACGCTGATGAATGCTGCTAAACAGACGGCTACGGCGACTTCTGCGAAGATCACGGCGGATAATCTTGTTTATTCGAATTCTATCAGTCTTTGCGAGGATGCTCAAATTGCTTTGGAGGGATTTCCTGATTTGCAGAAATTGTTTGTTTATGAAACATTGAAAAATATTATCGCTCCTCCGGGAAGTGCGAGTTATAAACTGACTGCGGAAATGGCTGGTACTTTTCTTAAAAGAGCTGGGTTGACGGTTACTATTCAAGAGGAGGGGCATCCTGCGATGGTGTTGATAACTGATATTAATGGTGAGGTGCATTTTGAGCATATTAATCCGGCGAAATATCTTGTAAAGATCACGGGGGAAGGGATAATTTCTCAAACTTTTTATAAGGATGTGGATACGGGTGTGAATGCGCATAGTGAGGTTATTATGAGTTTGCTGTCAACGGTTGCAGTTGCTGAGACTGATGAAGCAGTGGCTGGGGAAAGTGGTGCCACTAAGGAAGTTGAAGGTGCCGAGGAAATTAAGAAGCCTGATGAACCGAAGGCATAGGGAATGAAAATGGGAAGCCTGGCAGCAATGTCGGGCTTTTTGATTTAGTTTAAATTATACGGTTTTTGAATTCATCAAAACATTAAACTTTAAATTCCATTTCGTTAATATTTTCTTCAAATTTTGCCATCTCCAAAACTTTTCGCAACTTTGTCGCCTCAAATAAAGCATAAAAACTTGATAACAATAAATAAATAAATAATAAAAAGATGATAAAAAATTTACTAACCTTTTTGAAAATAACCGCAGTGATGATTGTGATTCTGGTCTCTGCTAATCAAAAGACTTATGCTACTCATGCTATGGGAGCACAGATTACTTACAAAAGTTTGGGTAATAATACGTTTGTATTTACTTATAGCTTTTACTTTGACTGCTCAAGTACATATCCGATGCTTCCTACTTATGATTTTGATCTTAATTCGCCTTCATGTAATTTTGACACAACTGTAACAATGAAAATGGATACGGCATTATCAGGTTTTGAAGTAACTCCAGTTTGTCCTCATGATACAACAACTTGTGTAAATCCAAATTCAATTTATCCTGGCGTTAAGGTGTATATTTATACGGATACTTTCAATTTGGGAAGTCATCATTGTGGTGATTTTTATATCTCCTATTCTATGGCATCAAGAAATGGAAATATTAATGATATATCTGGTCCCGGCAATGATGCTTTAACCGTTTTCGCAATGCTTAATGATACCATTTCTCCTGCACCAAACTCTCCATATTTTTCCAATTTGCCCGTTCCTTATATCTGTGCAGGTCAGACTTATTGTTATAATAACGGTGCCGTTGATCCTGATGGTGATTCCTTGGTATATTCCCTGATGACACCTTTGGATGGTGGAACAAATCCATCAACTTTTGCTATAAACCAAGTTCAATACATTTCTGGATACTCTGTTGATTCCCCTATAGCATGTTCTTTCCTACCACAATTCGACAGCACTACCGGAACATTTTGCATAGATCCTTCAGGTGCTATGGTTGGAGTAATGGCTGTTCTGGTTACTGTGTACAGGCATGGAGTTTTAATTGGAGAAGTGGAAAGAGATATCCAATTAAATATTATTCAATGTACCGGAAGTGTTCCTAACTTGACTGGTATTGATAGCTTACCAGTATTTTCTGATACTGTTTGTGCCCAAGTTCCATTTACTTTCTATGTTTACAGTTCTGATTTTGATACCTCATTAGTTGATACCATGTGGTGGAATAATGGTATTCCCGGTGCAACATTTACAGTTACAGGGTATCCCCGACCGATAGGGACTTTTAGCTGGACTCCACCTTCATCTGCTACAAATACCATTAATTATTGCTTCACAGTAACTGTCAGAAATAATGCTTGCCCTTATGAAGGCATAACTACCCAAGCCTATTGTATTAGAGTAGTTGGGGCTAATATTGGATTCACCCATTTGAATGTCTGTACATACAATGTTCAGTTTCACGATACTTCGACTATTCCGGCAGGAACTATTACCGGTTGGCATTGGGATTTTGGAGACCCCAGTACCGGAGTGTTGGATACTACAAGTATTGAGAATCCTAATCATATTTTCAGCGATACTGGGTTTTTCCATGTCAGGCTTGTAACAACCAGTAGCTGGGGATGTAATGATACTGCTTATGAAAATATCCATGTTATGGTGGCACAAGATATTTCGGCATCTTCTACTAATTCCAATTGCAGCTATTCTAATAACGGGTCAGCCGATGTTATCGTTTTAGCTTATGGAATTGCGCCGTTTATCTATCATTGGTCGAATGGAGCTACCACGGATTCTATTTTTAATCTCGGTGCAGGAATTTATATTGTTTCGGTAACAGATTCCGTGGGATGTCTTAAAGTGGATACGGTAACAGTTACTGCACCTCCTGCATTGGTATCAAATAATACCCAACATAATATTTATTGTCACGACCTTGCAAATACAGGAGCAGCCTTTACAGATGCTTCCGGTGGTACAGGAGCATATCATTATACCTGGACACCTACCGGTTCTACAACTGCTTCTATTTCAGGTCTTACGGCAGGAACGTATAATGTTACCATCACCGATGCGCATGGATGTACAACGACTAATTCCTTCACTATTACCCATCAAATAACATTAGGGGTAGATTCTTTCCAGACAAATGTCAAGTGCTTTGGTGGGAATACCGGATGGGCAGCAGTGCATGTATTTAGTGAGGTTCAGCCATTCACCTATACATGGACTAATACTGCAAGCGTAGATTCATTTGCATCAAATCTTACCGTTGGGACTTACCAGGTAATTATTGAAGATACCACTACCCCGCAACATTGTACAGATACCCTAAGATTCCACATTACTTCACCATCAATGATGGCTATAATTGTAGATTCGGCAACGAGGATTCCTTGTAATGGCGAACTTTCTCTTGCCGTGGTTGTTGATACTGGCGGCGTAGGAGTATATACTTATTCATGGTCAACCTCACCTGTCCAGACTACAGCGACTGCAACAGGATTAGTGGCCGGAACATATTCTGTTACCGTTACAGACACTAATCATTGTGTGATAGATACCAGTATCACTATTTCCCAGCCAGCACTATTGACTTCCACACATAGCCATACTGATGTTTTATGCTTCGGTGGAAATACTGGAAGTGCAACTGTTGTTGGTTCTGGAGGAACAACTGCATACAGTTATGCATGGTCACCATCAGGGGGGAATGCAGCAGTCGCAACTGGTCTTCCAGTAGGTTTATATACAGTTGTAATTACTGATGCTAATGGGTGTACTCATACGGATACTGTTACTATTAACCAGCCGCCATTATTGACAATTGGCTTGACAGTCAATCCGGGATTAGTTCTTTGTGATGGATTTCCGACCACCCTAACTGCATCAGGTGGCGGCGGAGTACCTGCTTATTCTTATTCATGGTCATCCGGGGCAACTACCGCAACAGTAACCCTTACTCCAAATACAACAACAACATATACTGTTACTATTACTGACCAAAATGGCTGTACCCATGATACCTCTGAATTAGTTACCATAAATTCTTTACCAAATCCAATAGTTTCCGATGATAGTGTTTGCTATGGTGGTACTCCAAAAGAATGGGTAACGAATCCGCAGACCGGCTGGCAATACAAATGGGATAATCCTACAGTTTCAACTTCTGATACTCTAAGCGTTAATACCCTTGTAACTCATTATGACAGTGTTTTTGTAACAGATGCCAATGGTTGTGTGTCGGGATGGATTCTTGACAGTGCATTTATTGAAGGACCACAGGTAATCGCGAGTTTTAATGCAGATTCAGTTATTGGGTATCAGCCTTTGTATGATATTTTCACGAGCACTTCTCAAAACAGCTATAAGTATTTCTGGAATTTTGATGATCCTATATCTGGTTGGTTAGATTCTGTTGGCTTTAATGTTGATTCTATTGCAAGCCACATGTTTGACAGTGGAGGGGTTTATAAAGTAATGCTTGTAGCTGAAAACAAATATGGTTGCAGAGACACCACTTACAGAGATATTACTGTTAAAACTGTTTCAAATCTGGTAGTTTACAATGTCTTTTCACCCAATGGTGATGGAAAGAATGATGAATGGTGGCCAGATTACACTCACATGTCTGGTGCCCACGTCGAAATTTTCAATCGCTGGGGATTAAAGGTTAAAGAATGGTACACACTTACAGGTTGGGACGGAACAAACAACGGCGGCACTTTATGCCCAGATGGAACCTATTATTATATCCTGTTCGCAATTGGTTTAGATGGTGTAAATTATCATGAACACGGGTTTATTACTCTTATAAAATAATTAGTATAATTTTTATTGGTTTGAGGGCTGTGCCGAAAGGTACAGCCTTCTTTTTTTAATCTAATTTTTTCTTTTTAAGTAAGGAATATAATGATGAAATTCAGGAATTATCCTGAAGAAATAGGTCCCGGCAAGATAAACCAATGTAATTATCGAAGACCTAAAGACGATATTCAAAATTGCTCCATCGAAAGAAGGCAAGAGAAAATTTATTCCAAAACAAACTCCGATAAGGAATATTATGACTATTGTTTTCATATCGAAGGGTTGTAAATGAAAGTGTTTCCAGATGAAAAAATACTTCACAAAATTATAAGCAAAACTTGATAGGCAGGTCGCTAATGCCGCTCCTTCCATCCCGAAGATGGGAATGAAGATCATATTTGTAATTATTGCCAATCCGAATAACATAAGAAGCATATATGTACCATAAATATATTTATTTGAATTGAAGAGTATGGAATCATTCACTCCGGTTGCCATGTTGATAAGGGTCCCTATACTTACTATTAATACCACCGTCGTTGCCGAGCTGTAATCCTTTGGAGTTAGTTGATATAAGTAGTGAATATTGATGTTGATTCCAAGAAACAACAAGCCTCCCATCAACAATAAATACCTGGATGATTTGTAATATATATCCTTCACAACGTTCATATCGTTTTCTTTATAAGCGCGAGATATATTTGGGCTGGCAATCTTTTCCAAAGCATTCAGTGGCACTTCAATAACGGTGGAGAATAATGCCGCAATGGCATAGATAGCAACTGTCTCCAGACCTTTGTAATGACCGAGGAACATACTATCAATAGATTTCAAACCGATAGCTGTCATGGCTGTGAAGGAGAGCATGAAACCATATCTAATCATCCCCTTTGGATTCTGGGTTTTGAGGAATGAAAAATCAATTTTCAAACCTGGCTTCTCTTCATAAATAATATAAAGCATCACCAAAAAAACTTGCAAAGCGTAGATGCCAATAGTTAGATAAATATACCATTCGAGGCTGAACCATTTGTAATAATAAACGATTGTGAGTAGAATGATACAAGCCCTCACAAAAATATCATTGATAAAACTCGGCACAGTAGTTTTCAGAAGAGAAAAAGCATAGCATTGCAACACACTGACCAAAGCAAGTACGAACATATAGAGGAAAATGCAATTGAAATAATCGGTGAATAGTTTTGACTTCTCAATGTAATAACCTATAATGACTGATTTGAAAATTAATAACAAAATAGAAAGAACAACAAATCCTACCATTGGGAAAATCATCATATAAGCGAAATACCCATAATGCCGTGTTGTTTCGTTCTTGAAATGGGGAAAAAACCGAAGCGTTGCACTATTGATTCCTATTGGCAAAAAGGTAGACATCAGAATTGAAAAGTTGAATAAAATTCTTGTCAATCCGAGTTCTTCCTTCGTCAGAAAATTAGGTTGAATAATCAGGATATTAACGAAAGCGACAACTATTCCAAGATAAACAATAATTGCATTTTTTATACCTTGTCTTTGAATTACCCCCATAAGTTTAAATTAATTCTTTATTTTTGCCGCCCGTTGGAAACGCCAACGGCGCAAATATATTGATTAAAGGAAACTCTTAATATAAAAATAAGGTGATGAAAGTAGTGCTATTATGCGGTGGACTTGGCACCCGTCTTAAAGAAGAAACTGAATACAAACCAAAGCCGATGGTGGAGATTGGTGGTCGTCCGATTATCTGGCATATCATGAAACATTATGCCTCTTATGGGGTCAATAAGTTTGTACTATGCCTCGGTTACCGCGGTGATGTTATCAAGGATTATTTCTACAATTATGAAATCAGGAATAACGATTTTACATTGACTTTGGGCAAAGGAGAATTGAAAAATCATAACCAACATTCCGAAGCTGGCTGGGAAATTACATTCGCAGAAACAGGTGCTAATTCCATGACTGGTTCAAGAATTAAGCAAGTCGAGAAATATATTGATGAAGATATTTTCATGCTCACCTATGGCGATGGAGTTAGCAGCGTTGACATCAATAAATTATTGGCTTTTCATAAATCTCATGGCAAGATTGGGACAGTTACAGGCGTGCTGCCTCCCTCTCGTTTCGGGGAGTTAATTTCTAATAATAATTTGGTAGAGAGCTTCAATGAAAAGCCACAAGTTCATTCGGGCGGAATGATTAATGGCGGTTTTTTTGTATTCAATAAAAAGTTCTTCGACTACCTTTCTCCCAATGAAAATTGCATTCTCGAACGACAACCGTTGGAGGATTTGACAAAGGATAAAGAACTTTTCACTTACAAACACGAAGGTTTCTGGCAGTGCATGGATACTTATCGTGATTTTGAATATCTGAATGGTTTATGGCGCGATGGCAAGGCAGAATGGAAGGTTTGGTAATTAATAAAATCATGGAACAACGTCAAGAAAATTCTCCAGAACTTAAGAAATTAATTCGCGACAATGCGGGTTTGTTCTGGTATATCCGTGATGATAAAAAGGAAAATCTTCCGCATGAAGTTGTGATAGAATTTATCTTGAATTATGGAAACATTGATTCGTGTCGTAGGTTATTTGAGATTTTAGGATTAAAATATGTTGCTGATATATTCTATGAACAGGTCGCACCAGGCAGAAGGATAAATTACTTTCCTATGACTGCACATTTCTTTGACTTATATTTTCAGAGAAATGCTTATGGAGTTCCCCCTGGTAAATTAATTCATCATTATTATTCATGAAAAATTATTGAAAACCGAAGATGAAATCAAATCTTTCCTTGAGAATGTCGCAACCGAACCATTTTAAATTATGAGTACAAATCCTAACTTAAAAATAGAGTTTTACCACCTTAAGAATACCTGCGCAGAAATCATGAGCACTGCCACAGAAGCCATCAGATGCAGTGTAATTTTCTTCCGCATTGCCACAGAAGTCATCAGATGCAGTATAATTTTCATGAGAACTGCCACAGAAGTCATCAGATGCAGTGTAATTCTCTTGAGCACTGCCACGGAAGCCATCAGATGCAGTGTAATTTTCTTGCGTACTGCCACGGAAGCCATCAGATGCAGTGTAATTTTCATGAGAACTGCCACAGAAGTCATCAGATGCAGTGTAGAATCTTTGGGAGGAGGTCAAAAATTAATTTTACAAGGTAATTAAAGAATAATGTTGCTAAATACATTCAAGAATAAGAAGGTTTTTCTAACGGGTCACACTGGTTTCAAAGGTACTTGGATGACTATTTGGTTGGAATTGCTTGGCGCGAAAGTTAAGGGTTATGCTTTAAAACCCGAAATGCCTTCTTTATTTAATTACGTTAAGGGAAATTTAAAGGTGGAATCTGTGATTTCTGACATCAGGAATAAGAAAAAATTGGAGGAGGAGTTGCTTGCTTTCCAACCCGATTTTATTTTTCATTTAGCCGCACAGCCTTTGGTTCGGGAGTCTTATAAAATCCCTGTCGAGACTTTTGAAGTTAATGTAATTGGCACAGCAAATCTTTTGGATGCCGTTCGTTCGTTGAAAAAAGAATGTGCCGTTGTGATTGTTACGACCGATAAAGTTTATGAGAATCTTGAGAAGGATTATGCTTATAAAGAAGCTGATAAATTGGGTGGATACGATCCTTACAGTGCGAGTAAAGCGGCTGCCGAAATAATTACAGAATCTTATCGCCTGTCTTTTTTTAATCCAAAAGAATCCCGTACGTACGGGAAGAAATCTATTGCCACAGCTCGTGCCGGAAATGTGATTGGTGGCGGCGATTATGCTGCGGATAGAATCGTTCCTGACATTTTCCGCGCCTTGTCGAAATCTCAAATAATTAATGTCAGGAATCCCAATGCCGTTCGTCCATGGCAGCATGTTTTGGAACCTCTTTCCGGATATTTGACTTTAGCAGCGGCGATGAAAAAGGATCCTCAAAAATTTGCTTCTGCATATAATTTCGGACCCAAATTAAAGGATGTTAGGACGGTTGAAGAATTGGTTCAGCATGCAACAAAATCTTGGGGCAAAGGAAATTATATGATCGAAAACCAAGAAAATGCACCTCACGAAGCTGGTACTTTGAAATTGAGTATTAAGAAAGCAAAAAAAGAATTGCACTGGAAACCGAAATGGAATTCGGATGTAGCGATTGAGAAAACAATTGGCTGGTATAAAAACTCCATCGAAAAGAAGGCAGATATTTTTAAACTTTGTGTTGATGATATTAACGATTTTGGGAATAACTAAGATTTTATGGAATTGATGATAACGATAAAAAAAAGGGGAACGCAGATGACGCAGATTGCTTATGAAAAAATAAGATTTCTTATGAAAAAAATCATATCTTTTCATAAGCAATCTGCGTCATCTGCGTTCCTCTTTTTTTTACATAACCTATCTTAATTAGAGAGATGAAATTTATCGAAACAGGTTTTAAGGATTTATATTTAATCGAAGTGCATCAATTGAAAGATGAAAGAGGGACATTCGCAAGGACTTATTGTAAAGATGAATTCAGCAAAATTAATTTCACCAAAGAATTTGTGCAGATGAATTTTTCATTCAATAAAGCTAAAGGAACTTTCAGGGGATTGCATTTCCAATTACCACCTTTTGAAGAAACCAAATTAATCCGATGCAGCTCCGGGAAAGTATTTGACATTGCATTGGACTTGCGCAAAGATTCCGCAACTTATTTGAAATGGTTTAGCTGCGAATTATCACAAGAGAACCGAACTATGGTTTTGATTCCAGAGGGTTTTGCACATGGTTTTATAACTCTTGAAGATAATTCGGAACTGGCTTATTGCCACACTCAATTTTATCATCCATCTGCTGAACGAGGCATTCGTTACAATGATGAATTATTGGATATTAAATTACCGATAGCCATCACTCATATTTCTGAAAAAGATAAATATTATCCTTCTATTAGCAACTTTATTGAAAAAATTAATGAATTGTAGATTTTGTAATCATAAACTATCAAACCTATTTGTTGACTTGAACAGCAGCCCGCCTTCCAATGCTTTTCTGACTAAAGAACAATTGAACCAAGGGGAGGTTTACTATCCGCTCATCCTCTATGTTTGCGATCAATGTTATCTCGTGCAAATTGATGAATATAAAAAGGCGGATGAGATTTTTAATCAGGAGTATGTTTATTTTTCCTCCTATTCTTCAACATGGCTGAAACATTGCGAACAGTATTCTGAACTTGTTACGAATAGATTTGGTTTGAATGAAAAGTCTTTGGTTATGGAAATCGCTTCTAACGATGGGTATCTTTTGCAGTATTTTAAGAATAAAAATATTCCTGTCCTGGGCATAGAACCAACTCGAGGAACCGCCGATGTTGCTATTGCTAAAGGAATAAATACTGTTGTGGAATTTTTTGGCGAATCATTCGCGAAGAAGCTGATTACTAATAATCCAAAAGCTGATTTATTGATTGGAAATAATGTATTGGCGCATGTTCCTGATATCAACGATTTCGTGAAAGGCTTGAAGGTGGCATTGAAAGAAGATGGAGTTATAACTATGGAGTTTCCGCACCTTTTGAAGTTGATTGAGGATTGCCAGTTTGATACTATTTACCATGAGCATTTTTCTTATTTATCTTTTATCACTGTCGAAAAAATATTTGCAGCACATGGTTTAACGCTATTTGATGTAGAGGAAATTCCAACTCATGGCGGTTCATTAAGAATCTATGGACAGCATAAAGAATATGATAAAACAAGACCTGTCGGACCGAATGTTGAATTATTGAGATCAAAAGAAAAAGCTGGTCGTCTGACAGAGATGGATTATTATAAGGAGTTTCAAATTAGGGTTAATAAAGTGAAATACGAACTACTGGAATTTCTTATTAATCACAAAAAACAAGGAGCTAAAATTGCAGCGTATGGCGCGGCAGCAAAAGGAAACACGATTCTGAATTATTGCGGAGTCAAAAATGATTTGGTTGATTTCGTTGTGGATATTTCTCCTTACAAGCAAGGAAAATATTTGCCGGGAAGCCATATACCTGTAGTCAA
>JABDAW010000021.1 GCA_013288905.1 Bacteroidota bacterium
TATAGCGATTCTTGGCTCGACGGGTTCTATCGGGACGCAGGCTTTGGAAGTAATTAAAGCCCATCAGGATCGTTTTGCGGTGGAGGTTTTGGTAGCTAATAACAATGTTGATTTGTTAATAAAACAGGCAATCGAATTCAAGCCCAATGCAGTGGTTATTGGCGATGAAAGGAAATATAAAGAGGTCGCTGATGTTCTTTTGAATCATGATATTAAGGTATATGCAGGTGCTGAATCCATCGTTCAGATTATGGAGATGGATACCATTGATTTGGTCTTGACAGCGATGGTCGGATTTTCAGGCTTGAAGCCTACGATGGCTGCCATTAAAGCCGGAAAAAGTATTGCTTTGGCTAATAAGGAAACATTGGTGGTGGCGGGCGAATTGGTTACTTCTTTGGCTAAGGAAAAGGGGGTGAATATCCTGCCTGTTGACTCTGAACATTCTGCAATTTTCCAGTGCCTTGCCGGGGAATGGCATAATAAGATTGAGAAGATTTATCTCACTGCTTCGGGCGGTCCTTTTCGAGGAAAAAGTATTGAAGAATTAAAGAATATTACCAAGGAACAAGCCCTCAAACATCCGAATTGGGAGATGGGAAATAAGATAACGATAGACTCTGCAACCCTGATGAATAAAGGCTTAGAGATGATTGAAGCAAAATGGTTGTTTAATCTCAAGGCAGATCAGATTGATGTGATTGTTCATCCCCAATCCATCATTCATTCCATCGTTCAATTTCAAGATGGAAGTATGAAGGCGCAGATGGGATTGCCGGATATGAAATTGCCAATTCAATATGCAATTTCTTATCCTGAAAGATTAAAATCCGATTTTCCACGTTTCAACTTTATGGACTATCCTCAACTGACCTTTGAACAGGCTGATATCAAAACCTTTCGCAATCTTTCCATGGCAATAAATGCAATGAATAAAGGAGGGAATATGCCTTGTATTTTGAATGCTGCAAATGAAGTAGCTGTGCAGTGTTTTCTTGAAGATGAAGTTAGCTTTCTTGGAATGTCGGAAGTGATAGAAGATGTCATGGAAAAGGTTGATTTCATTGCCAAACCGACTCTTGAGGATTATGAAAATACGGATGCTGAAGCAAGAAGGATTTCGAAAGAATTAATAAGTAAATTAAGCGTAAAAACAATATAAAATATGAATGGATTAGTAATGACGGCGCAGTTGATCACTGCATTGGCAATTTTGGTGACACTGCATGAATTGGGGCATTTCCTTGCCGCACGTGCATTTGGAATAAAAGTGGAGAAGTTTTATCTTTTCTTTGATGCCTGGGGCTTCAAATTATTTAGTATCAAGAGAGGAGAAACTGAATATGGAATCGGTTGGATACCCCTCGGCGGTTATGTCAAGATAGCTGGTATGATTGATGAATCCATGGACAAGGAAGCCATGAAATTACCACCGCAGCCTTGGGAATTTCGTTCCAAACCAACCTGGCAACGATTGATAGTGATGGTAGCCGGAGTAACGATGAATGTACTTCTTGGCATCGGATTATTCTCCTTTATTTTACTGCATTATGATAAGACCTATCTCCCGAATGAAAATGTAAAAGATGGCATCTATGCTTATGAATTGGGCAGAGATGCAGGCTTCCAAACAGGAGATAAGGTCATTGCAATTGATGGTAAACCTTTTGAACGTTTTGAAGATTTGCTCTCCACCAGAATCATGTTTGGTGCGGATATTACTGTTATGAGAGACGGTAAACAAACAGATATTATTATCCCTGACGATTTCTATAAAAAAGTTGTTGCAACAGGGAGGGGACATTTTATTAGCCCTATGCAGCTTCCTTTTATGATTGACAGTATCCAAAAAGGTCGTGTTTCAGAAAAAGCGGGATTAATAAAAGGAGATAAAATCCTTTCTGTAAATGACGAAAAGGTTTATAATGAAGGAATGTTTAGAGATGACATCCGAAAGAATGTTGGGAAGGAGATTGAGTTGGCAATCTTTAGAAATAAGGAACAAATGAAAGTAAAAATTACTGTAGATTCCGATTCTACGATTGGTGTTTATTCAATACCAACACCGGATTATAAGGATGCTTATACCTATAAAAACTACAACATCTTTTCTTCGATAAAATATGGAATCTCTGATGGCATTGAAGCAATGGTATCGAATATCAAAGGTCTGAAACAAATATTTACCGGCAAAGAAAAAGCAACAGATTCTATGCAGGGACCAATAGGGATTGCCACTATTTACGGAGGAGTTTGGATATGGAGGAAGTTCTGGAGCCTTACTGCATTGCTTTCGATGGTCTTAGCATTTATGAATATTTTGCCGATACCTGCTTTAGATGGAGGGCATGTTTTATTCCTCTTAATTGAAATGGTTACCCGCAGGAAATTCAGTGATAAGTTCATGGAGAATGTTCAGGTTGTTGGCATGGTAATTCTTTTAACCTTGATGGCATTCATCTTTGGGAATGACATCTGGAAACATATACTTCATTAAATAAATCCATTCTATTCCAAATGAAAAAAGAAGAATTAAAGATAACAATTGTAGGCGCAGGAATCGGCGGTTTATTTGCGGCAATTGCTTTAATTCAGAGGGGTTTTAATGTTGAGGTATTTGAGAAAGCAGATGAATTGAAAGAACCTAATACCTCAATAACATTATTTCCAAATGCAATGAGACTTTTAAATCATTTTGGAATTGCAGAAGAGATTTATTCAAAAGGAAAAAGTGTTGAAATATTCACATTATGCACAAACACTGGGAAATTAATTAAAGCAATAAATTTGTCGGATGAAGAATTCAAGCCTGTGAGTATTTTGAGAGAACAACTATACGATATTTTATTAAAAAAACTTCCTGAAGGAACTATCAGTTTTGGATTTGCATTGAGGGATTATGAAATCTATGATGACAGAGTAAACATTGTATTTACCAACGACCATCAATTAAAAAGTGATTTGCTGATAGGTGCAGATGGAATATTCTCCAGAGTTCGTAGCTTGATGTTAAAGGAAGACGATCCGATTTACCAAGGGTACCAGGTGTGGAGAGGCGTTATTGAATCTCCTTTTCAGGATATCATTGAAATGGGAACGATGCAGTTTTGGGGGCGCGGAAAGAGATTCGGATTTACTAAGATTGATGATACAAAAATTGCCTGGTGGGCAGCATCCAAAGAATCTATTCACAGGATCAACCACATGAATTCTGATCGAAAGAAAAAGATTTATAAATACTTCAGGAATTGGGCTTATCCCGTACCTGAATTGATAAAGGCAACAGATGAAAATTCAATTATTAAAGATGGAGTATTTGCAAAAACCCCACCTAAAAACCTGACCGAAGAATTTGTTACCATCCTTGGTGAAGCTGCTCATTCATTGACTCCGAATTTCGGTCTTGGTGTTTCATTAGCTATAGAGGATGCCGTTATTTTGGCACGTTGTCTTGATAAATATCATTCAGTTCCTGACGCTTTGCTTTATTACGAAGATGTCAGGATTGAAAGGATAAAATTAATTACCGAACAGGTTATTGAGTTTATAAGATTAGGGCATTTGCGGAAAGCAATTTCTGTCAGATGGAGAAATTTTATTCTTAAATATACTCCCGGAAAATCTTTAGAGAAAAAGGTGAGAACTATTTTTGATTATGATGCTTTGAAAGCAAAAATCTGATTGTAAATAGAAGCCACGAGATTCACAAATAAAGTCTTATTATTCGTGAAATACGTGGCTCTTTTTGTAAATCAAACAGTCATAATTTCGGTTTCCTTAGTTGCCAGATGCTTATCTACTTTTGCAATAAAATTATTTGTAATTAATTGAACTTTATTCTCGGCATCCTTCCCAATATCTTCCGGAAGTCCCTGTTTAATCAATCCTTTAAATAATTCCATAGTATCTCTCCTCGCATTCCTGATCGTAACCTTTGCATGTTCCCCTTCGGCTTTGGTTTTCTTCACCAGCTCTTTCCTCCTTTCTTCAGTCAAGGGCGGCACTGTTATGCGAACTACTACACCATCATTCTGCGGATTTAAACCCAGATTCGCATTTGTAATAGCTTTTTCTATGGGATGAATCATTGATTTTTCCCAAGGCTGCACCATCAATGTTCGGGCATCAGGAGTACTAATATTTGCTACCTGATGCAATGGAGTATTCGTTCCATAATAGTCAACATGAATACCTTCAAGCATAGCTGGAGATGCCTTGCCTGCTCTTATTTTTAACAATTCAGATTCAAGATGAGCTATTGCCATTTCCATGTGAATGCTCGTTTCGTCTAACAACTTTTTTACTTCTACTTCCATAATATTTAATTATTCAATGGTGCAATTTTACAAAAAATATGATTAATAAAATGGAAGTAGAAAATTTGAATCTATGACAAACTTGTTAGAACCTTGAAAAGTCTTATTTTCTGAAAAATCGTTCTCATCAGTAATCCGTAGTTTCGCACCGTTATTATAAAACAAATGTCTCTAAGAAAACTATTTCTTCTTTCACTTTTCACTCTTCATTTTTCACTTTTCATTGAATCTTGTTTTTCTATGGAACAGAGGACCGTTGATTCGCTATTGAATGAATTGAAAAAGTTTGATGCTCACAAAAAGGAAATGGGTACTAAATTCACCCCTTTGATGGATACCATCAGGGCGAATGTGATGTATCAATTGGTTGTTCAATTCTGGTATAGCAAGAGCGATACTGGTTTGATCATTGCCAATGAACTGATGACTTTGGCAGGGAATATCGGTTATAAAAAGGGTTTGGGCAATGCTTATAATGGCTTGGGCTTGGTTTATATGGGTAAAAGGAATTATCACCTTGCTATGGAAAATTATCAAAAGGCAATTGATATAAGGACAGCTATCGGAGATAAAGACGGGCTTGCCTGGACTTATAATGATTTGGGAATGATGGGTGGCGATAAAGCCAATCCGGTGGAAGGAATTAAATATCATAAATTGGCTTTGAAGATCAGAGAGGAAATAGGGGATAAGGGTGGTGTGATAATTTGCTATGGTAAAATAGGACATTTGAATAATGGCTTGGGGAATTATGCAGAGGCATTAAAAAATTATTATGCAGCTTTGAAGATTGCTGAAGAGATTAATAGCAAGGAAGAAATTGCTGGTGCTTATGATGATATCGGACAGATTTATTACTTTCAAAACAATTATTCCGAAGCCTTGAAATATTATCAGAAATCCTTGAAGATTGGGGAGGAGTTGAAGGTAGTTTATATCCTCGCGGGTAATCATCTTAATATCGGGAATGTATATTTTAAACAAAAGAAGTATGACGAAGCAACTTCAAATCTACTCACGGCTATACAGCTTTATAAGAGCTATTTCAATGTGGGTGGTATGGCAACCGGCTATAGAAGTTTGGGGTATATAAATTTAGAAAAAGGCAATTATACCGAAGCCTTGAGGTATTGCCTTCTTGCCATGGATTGGTTAGAAAAACTTGGGGCTAAGTTGGGAATCGCAACTGTGAATATTGAAATTGCTTCGGTTTATGAAAAACAAGGTAAATTCCAGGAAGCGACGATATATTCCTCAAAAGGACTTGAAGTGGCTAAAGAATTTGAGGCGAAAGATATTATGAAAGATGCCTATTTCCGCCTTTCGGATATCAATTATGAAATGAATAATTATAAGGCTGCTTACGACTACAATATCTTGTATCAGCAGATGAAAGATTCTATTTTCAATGATGAGAGTGCCAGCAAGATGAAAGGTTTGGAAATGCAATATGACTTTGATAAAGATGCCGCAATTCAGAAAGCCGAGCAGGATAAAAAGGATGTTCAGACTCAATTGGAAATTCAAAAGCAAAAGAATATTAAGTTTAGAATTCTTGGTGGAGCATTACTGTTAATTGCTTTTGTCGTTGGTTTGATTTTTCGGAATCGCAACAAGCAACGGATTAAAGTTTTGGAGATGCGCCAGGGAATATCGCGGGATTTGCATGATGAGATTGGGGCTTCCTTGAGCAGCGTGCGGCTGATGAGTTCTTTTGCTGCCGAGTCACTCAATGGTTCATCGCCTGATGCGAAACAATGGATGAATCGTATCGGTGAGAACACTACCGAGAGCATGGAAAAAATTCGGGACATCGTTTGGACGCTGAATTCTTCAACTGATATTTCGGGGAATATCATCACCAGGATGAATCAGTTTATTTCTCATTCGCTGGAGCCGAAGGATATAGTTTGTAATTTTATTTCGGATGAAGAGGTGAATGATGTGTTGAGCGATTTTGTCAGGAAGCGCAATGTTTATCTGATATTCAAAGAGGCGGTGAATAACGCTGCGAAGTATTCCGAAGCTACCGAAGTGAACATTAAATTCAAGGTAGAAAATAAGAAATTACTACTCACTATTTCTGATAATGGAAAAGGTTTTGATACCACAATTATTAGCAAAGGAAACGGACTTAATAACATGCTCTATCGGGCAAAACAAATCAATGCCATTCTTGAAATAAAATCATCAAAAGAGGAGGGCACTTTCATTTCCTTAAAAATGCCTGTAACCCCATTGAGATATAAATTATTGAAGAAAGCTGTGTAGTGCTTCAACCCTAATTGCAACTTATCTTTTATTAGATAATTTTCTATCTGAATTTTATTTTTGCCCCCAATTCAATTAATTTAATGACCGCAAAAAGAATCTTCCTGGTTACACTTTTCACACTTCACTTTTCACTCTTCACTAATCTTTCCTTCGCTCAAAGGGCAAAGGATATTGAAAAGTTTCAAGAAGAACTATCAAAATATGAGGCTGATAAAAAGGAGTTGGGTAGTAAATTTAATCGGATGATGGATACTACTAAGGCGAATATCTATTCCAGATTGGCCTGGGGATATTATCTTGATAATACCGATTCAGCATTGTATTATTCCGAACTGCTTAAAGAATTGTCGGAACGAATCGGGTACAAGAAGGGATTAGCAAAATATTACAATGGGCTTGGGTTGACCTATATGAATAAACATCTGAATATTCCTTTGGCGTTGGAGGATTATAATAAAGCTGTAAAGATATATTCAGAAATCGGCGATAAGGACGGACTTGGCTGGACATACAATAACATGGGCTTGTTGTATTTGTCAGTTGATAATTATGCGGAGGCGATAAAGGCTCATACCAATGCGCTCAAAGTTCGTGAGGAAATTGGCGACAAGGCTAACATGTCCGAATCCTATAGAAAGCGTGCTCGTAATTATGAAACGGCAGGTAATTATCCTGAAGCATTAAAAGACATTTTGAGTTCTTTGAAAGTTGCCGAAGAAGCAGGTTTTAAGGAAGGAATTGAGACTTCCTACAAGCGTATCGGCGAGATTTATGAGAAGGAGGGTAATTATCCAGAGGCATTGAAGAATTTTATTGCTTCATCAAAGGTCAGGGGAAAGACAGGGAGCAAGTTCAGTATCGCTACTTCTTACGAGAATTTGGGTAGAGTTTACCTTCATCAAGGGCAGTATGAAGAGGCGGAGAAAAATTTCAGAGACGGATTAACGATATTTGAAGAAATCAATAACCCAGCCGGTATTCAGGAATGCAATGCAGATATTGGGACTATCTATTTTGATAAAGGCAATTACGATGATGCTTTGAAGTATTATTTGATTGCTTTGAAGATCGCGGAGGAGATGAGAAATAATAGCCACATAGCAGATTTATTAAATAAAATAACCCTGTTATATAAAACCCAAAAAAAGTATCAGGATGCTTTGCGGTACGCAACAAGATCGCTTTCTGTAGGATTGGATTCAAAATATATGGATGGGCTGAAAGAAGCTTATGGAAACCTTGCCGAGATTTATGGAAAATTAAATGACTATGCTTCGGCATATAAATATCAAGTATTGTTTCAACACCTGAAGGATTCATTAGTCAATAATGAAAATACTAACAAGATGAAGCAACTCGAAATGCAATATAAATTTGATAAAGATCTCGCCGCTCAAAAAGCAGAGCAGGATAAAAAGGATGCACAGACACAACTTGAAATTCAAAAGCAAAAGAATATTCAGTTTAGAATGCTTGGTGGAGCGGTCGTGTTGATTGCTTTTGTCATTGGTTTAATTTTTCGGAATCGCAACAAACAGCGAATTAAAGTCCTTGAGATCAGACAGGGAATTTCGCGCGATCTGCATGATGAGATAGGTGCTTCTTTGAGCAGCGTGCAGCTCATGAGTTCTTTCGCTGCCGAGTCGCTCAATGGGTCGTCCTCTGATGCGAAACAATGGATGAATCGTATCGGTGAAAATACTACCGAGAGCATGGAAAAGATTCGCGACATCGTCTGGACGTTGAATTCTTCAAAAGATATTTCCGCGAATATCATCACGAGGATGAACCAGTTTATTTCACATTCATTAGAGCCAAAGGATATTGCTTGTAATTTTATTTCGGATGAAGAGGTGAATGATGTCTTGAGCGATTTCATCAGGAAGCGAAATGTCTATCTGATATTCAAAGAGGCTGTGAATAACGCTGCCAAGTATTCGGAAGCTACCGAAGTGAATATTAAATTCAAAATAGAAAATAAGAAATTGTTGCTCACGATTTCTGATAATGGAAAGGGCTTTGATGCAGCCATTATTACCAGGGGAAACGGACTTAATAACATGCTCTATCGGGCTAAACAAATCAATGCCATTCTTGAAATAAAATCATCAAAAGGGGAGGGTACTTTTATATCCTTGAAAATGCCTGTAACCCCATTGAGGTATAAATGGTTCAAGAAAGCTGTGTAATTTTGCACCCTGATGAAAGACAATATTAAGGAATCATTAAGAGTACAGATTTACGAAGACAACGAGGAGTTGCGCAACATGCTATCCATGCTGCTTACGCACTCCAATGGCTTTGAATTATGCGGCGCATTTTCAAATTGTGCTGATGTGATAAATAACATTGCGGAATGTCTCCCCGATGTCATCCTCTGTGACATTGAAATGCCCGGCGTTGATGGCATCGAGGGTGTTCGTATCATCCGAAAACAGAACAAAGAAATTCTCATCCTGATGTACACCGTCTTTGATGACAATGAACATCTGTTCGAGGCATTGTGCGAGGGTGCCAACGGATATTTATTGAAAGGCGAATCGCCGGCAGAGATACTTAAAGCATTAAAAGAAATGTATGCCGGTGGTGCTCCCATGAGCCCTTCCATAGCAAAGAAAGTGTTGCGATTATTTTCCATTCAAAGAGAGAAAACAGAATCCGATCTTACTCCTCGCGAGAAAGAAATTCTGACCTTAATGGTAGCCGGAAAAAGTGTGAAGATGATAGCAGGGCAATTAGACATAGCCTTTGAAACAGCCCGCACTCACATCAAAAATATCTACGAAAAACTTCATGTTCATTCCCAAACCGAAGCTGTATCTAAGGCTATCAAGGAACGGTTGGTGTAGGGAATAGGGAATAGGGGTATAAAGGTATAGGGGTATAAAGGCATATAGTACCCTTATACCCCTATACCTTTATACCCCTATACCTTTATTCCCCTATACCCTTATACCTTTATTCCCCTATACCCCTATACCTTTATACCCTTTTTCATTCATAACCCTTTTTGGGTATTGCGATGCGGCAGTTGGGGCGGTAATTTTGCACTCATGAATAATTCATTAAACGGGGCTGCCGAAAACCGAGTAGAGTAAGCGCAATTAAATATTTAATAAAATGCAAAAAATTATCCTAATCCTTCTAACAGTTTTTCTGATTCAAGCCAAGGCGCAATCGGTAAGTCCTTTTGTAATAGCTTCCACGGGTGGCTACTTCTCTAATGGAACCTTTTCGGTCTCCTCCACATTCGGGGAGATGACTATGGTTGAAACTTTTACAGATGGAACCAATTTCCTTACCCAAGGATTTCAGCAACCATTCAGCAACACTACCGGTATCAGCGAGATCATTCCAGAAAGCGGTTCTTATTCTATTTTTCCAAATCCTTCTGATGGGAATTTTATGTTGACCTATCATTATGCTTCCGGCGGCTCGGCTTCGTTTCGAGTATATAATACGCTCGGACAGGAAGTCAGTAACATCATAACGAAGTTTGATGTCGGTGTGAATTTCCAGAACTTCAATTTACATTCTCTGGCTTCCGGAATCTATTTCCTTGAAGCCGACTATTCTTTCAATGACGGGAAGATGTTGAAGAATGTTTCCAAAATAAATATCACGAATTAAATTATATAAATAATAATAAAAATGAAAAAAGTAAGTACAATTTTAAACACGATTCTGTTAGCCGGATTCATGATGATCCTTTGCGGCAGTTCATTCGGACAGGTGCCACAGGGCATGAATTATCAGGCTATTGCAAGAAATGCAGGTGGCAATCCTTGGCTTAACAGAACTATATGTTTGCGTCTCACCATTCACAGTGGAACAGGCACAGGACCAATTCAGTATCAGGAAACTCAAGTTTCTACAACTAATACTTTCGGTTTATTCACCCTGAAAGTTGGTATGGGAACAGTTACGCAAGGAACTTTCAATACCATTCCCTGGAGTGCAGGCAACCAATATCTGCAAGTCGAGATGGATTCTTCTGGAGCATGTTCTACCTGGAGCGACATGGGTGCTTCGGAGTTATTAACCGTGCCTTATGCCATGTATGCAGGTTCTGGCGGGAACGGACCTACTGGTGCAACTGGTGCAGCAGGAACCAACGGCACGAATGGTGCTACAGGGGCAACTGGAGCTCCAGGTATTAATGGAACAAATGGTGCTACAGGAGCAACAGGTAATAATGGGATAAATGGTACAAACGGAGCAACGGGAGCAACGGGTGCTACCGGTCCTACTGGAGTTATCAATGGCATTGCATGGGGAATTACAGGTAATACCGGAACTTCTTCTGCCACCAATTTTGTCGGAACAATAGATTCAACGGATTTTGTTATCGGAACAAATAATAATGAAAAGGCAAGGATTACAGGAAATGGTAATGTCGGCATAGGAACCTCTACACCTCAAGCAAAACTTGATGTTGAATCTACTTCATTCCCTTACACAAACAAGTACGCAGTTTCGGGAACTGTTATCAGCTCTTCAGGTAACTTGAGCTGGCCTGGTGGATCCGCCGGCGTGTTTGGTAACATCACATTACCTGCTGCTTCCCCCTTCAATGCAGGGGTTTTAGGTACAGTAAGCGGCATGTATATATCAGACATTGGAGGTGTTGTTGGATACTTAGATAATAACAATTGGGGTGCTTTGGGGTATAGAACATCAGGTGCCGCCTATTGGGGAGTCTATTCCAACACCAATTTATATGTTGGCGGTCTGGAAGGTATTGGAACAACAACTCCGCTTAATAAATTAGATGTTAATGGTGGAGTTGCAATAGGAATGTTTGCCGGTAACATGGTGGCCCCTTATGGTAGCATGATTATTTCTGGAACGATTGGTATCGGAAATGCTGCTCCTACCCAAGCATTAGATGTTTCCGGTAATGTAAAATTCAGCGGTGCATTAATGCCTAATAATCTTCCCGGAACTACTGGGCAGGTATTGCTTTCAGCAGGTGCAAATAATCCTCCGACATGGGGTGCTCCAAATATTATTGCTACTAGTAATTCAGCAAATAATACTAACCTGATAGCCAATGGCGTCGTTTATAATTACACGGGAGGTGCAGTTACTATTACTGTTCCTCGTTCTGGAACAATAGTAGTTCAGGCAAATGCTGATATGTTGCTTGATCATGTAACAGGTACAACGAAAAGACTTTCTCTTGATATTGGAACTTCTGCAACAGATGGTGGAGATTTTTATAGTACTGTATTTTTTGACATTCCATCAGTTTATCCAACTGTCGCCACAACTTTTAATAATACATTCACTGTTCGCAGATCATTTACTGTTGCAGCAGGTACTTATACTTATTACCTCAATGGAGCAATTACTCAAGGGGCAAGCGGAAATGACAATTTCAATTATTGCACAATGCAGGCAATATTTTATTAATCAATAAAAATAAATCCGGCAGGGCAGCATGACCGCTCTGTCGGATTTTATTCCATTCCAAAATTAAAAGATAAAAGAGCGATGAGAAATCAATTAAGAATTAGGAATTACGAATTAGGAATCCTGAATGGTTCGAAGCTCCTTTTGGGTTTCATTGGCTCCTGTTTAAATGATAGTTTTAAAATTTATACCCAAAGTTCGGAAGCCGTTGTATATGTTACGGCGCGTTCCGGTGAGCAGTTCGGAAGCCGTTGTATATGTTACGATGCGTTCCGGCGAGCAGTTCGGAAGCCGTTGCATACGTTACGGTGCGTTCCGGTGAGCAGTTCGGAAGCCGTTGTATATGTTACGGTGCCTTCCGGTGAGCAGTTCGGAACGCATGGTACACGTTACGGTGCTCCGCGAACAGTGGGTATAATTCATGTTTATAAGGTAAATTCTAATAAAACAAGTAATATAAAATAACAATTAAAAATTAAATTATGGTCGTACAAATTATTCAAATCGAAAAAGAAAGAGAAGAAACTGGTGGAGGGATAAATTTCCATGAGTATTACAAAAGCGAAGGAGAAGGTTTAGGAAGGGTCCCTACGAAGGCAGAAATTATTCAGGCAATAGTCCTGATGGTAATTTTGTCTGTAATAACCCATAACTATGTAGAAAGAAATGATGCAGACTTTTCTGCACAATTAACGAAGTTCTCGAAATCCTTGAATGGAACATCGGGACCTACAGCCTTGGCAATTAAGTACGGCTACACGACTGATCAATTGCTGTCAATTAAAAATGATGCAGAGGCTTTTGCCTACTTCATTTTGAAACATGGCACAGGAGCCAGTTATTCAAAAGGCTGGACCGACACCGGCTTTGAATTGAGAAGTGGAAAAGGAACCGTTTCGCCAACATGGCCTATGGGCGATCCGCTTGATGATCCGATTCCGCCGACAACGTTTGTATTGCCTGGAATTGAATTTCGGTTTCGCATCAATGCAAGTTTTGCTAAAGATCAAAAAGCTATTTATCTTACTGCCGATGGCATCACGATGGGCATCGAATCAACTAATTCACCTTTTGTTCCAGGTGATGGAACTCCTGATTTGGAAGGAGCAGTAGGCAGCGGAGGTCATCCATTTTTTAAATATACAAAGAAAAAATATCAAGGCATCAACATCTATAAAAATTCTAATGACGGCAAAGGATTTGTATTCTCCCACACCGTCAATGACCCGACCTATACTGACTACGCAGCCCTTCCGGCAGTAGGAGTAAGCGCAGTTTGGGTTTATAGAGCTTTTTATCTTTACAAAGGTGAAGAAGTCGGGACGATAAGCAAAGATGTTTCAGTAACAGTAACCGGAATCGTGGTAGTAACACCGTAAAGAATTATGAGTTATGAAGTATGAGTTATGAGTTATGAGTTTCTGCCCACTCATAACTCAAACTTCATAATTCATAACTAAAAACGAGGGAGCTACACCGTAATACCTCCGCACAGAAGCTAAGATAGAAAGTATCTTTTAAATGTGAAAGCGAAGGAAAAAGAAAAAACAAAAGAATTGAACAATGAAAAAATGTACAATTAAAAACTGTTCCCAAGGTGGAACCAAAAATTATGGAACTACGATGTTCCATCAAACAATTAAAAGTGTGGCAATGTTACTATTGCTGCTTGGAGTATTTGGAATTCTTCCCAATTCCATGAAAGGACAGTATGTCCAACAAGGTCCCAAATTATCAGTTCCAGGAGCGACCGTAACATCCATTTCTATTTCAGCCGATGGCAATACGGCAATCGTCGGCGGATTTACCAATGCTAATCTTGGTGATGCATGGATTTTTACCAGAACCAATGGCATTTGGAATCAACAGCAAGAACTGGCTCCTCAAGCATTTGCTGAAGGTATTGGAATGGCAGTAGCTATTTCAGGAGATGGCAATACAGCTATCATTGGCGGAGAACTTTATGATAATATGCGAGGAGGATTATGGTCTTATCATAATGATGGATTTGGAAATTGGTTTCAACAACAAAATACTCTAAATTTCGATCCTACAGTGATAGAAGGTAATAATTTTATTAATGCTAATGACAATCAAGGAAACGGGCATATATTTTTTGGTTGTTCAGTAGCTCTCTCTTATGATGGCAATACTGCTATTGTCGGAGGATATCAGGATGCCGAAGCTCATCTTTATACTGCAGGGGCTGTTTGGGTATTTACGGGTTCTGGGGGAGCATGGAGTCATTTTCAAAAGTATTCATTGGGGAATTATTTAGGAGCATTTCTTGGAATCTCTGTTTCCATGTCAGCAGATGGAAGCGCAGCTATAATATGTGGGGAATTAAACACCTATATCTTAAATACCGGTACAGGTCATTTCACGGAATTGGCATCTCCCCAGGATGGGTATATCGGTGCAGGCGGTGCGTCAGAAGATTTTGTTGTTGGTCCGGCAATTTCAATTTCGCCGGATGGAAATACTGCCTTCATCATTGGAACTCCTGTACTTTCAAGTCCAAATTATGGAGTTGCATTATATGTATTTACAAATAACCCGAACCTAGGAGGTTGGGTACAACAAACAAAATTAGCAGATCCTGAAATTCAAATGATAGATGAAATTCAGGGAAGGTCAGTTGCACTTTCTTATTCCGGAGACACAGCAATAATTGGTGCTGCTCAAGATGGAACCGTTGATCCGTTTTCAGGAAATTATCCTGGAGCAGTATGGATTTACACCCGCTCAAATGGAATATGGAATACCACACCCATGATTGAATTAGTTGGTTCAGATGCAACAGGTAATGCAAATCAAGGTACATCGGTTGCCTTATCTTATGATGGTAATACAGCAATAGAAATAGGACCGACTGATAATTCAGGCAATAGTGCAATATATGAAGGTGCTGCATGGGTCTTTATAGGATGTGGACTTCAGTCGCCAGCAAGTACACCCGATATCAGCGGAACGGATATTTGCAATGGAAACAGTACAACCTTAACCATAGTAAATGCTTATCTGAATCAATCAGCAAACTGGCAATGGTACACCGGAGCCTGCGGATTAGAAAATGGAGGATCCTGGGTTGGTAGCGGTGGTTCAATTACCGTTTCTCCAAATATTTCAACAGAATATTATGCAAGAGGAGAAGGAACAATAGATGGAGCATGTATATTGCCAAATGGTGATTGCGGAAGTATTTATTTAACAGTAAATCCAAGCCCTGCACCAATAATAACCGTTTCCGATATTGTTTGTGGCGTATCAGCAACCCTTGATGCAGGAACAGGAAATGGGTGGAATTACCTGTGGAACGCTATAACAGAACCTAATACTAATGTGCAATATGATGTAACTACAAACGACCCAAGTACTTTTAATTATGTCGTAACCGTTACTGATGCTAACGGATGTACAGGTGTTTCTACTCCCTTACAAATGTCATTAATAAGTTCAGTGTTCCCTGAAGGTTTTGAAGAGATAGCAACTTTTCCTCCACCATGCTGGTCAGAATCAAATAATACAGGTATCCCTTGGTCCCAGTATCCTTTCGCGAGTGCCTATGGAATAGGAATTCAATCAGCAATGATGGACTTTTGGGATATAGGTTTTGGAGGTGAAGAACAATTAACATCCTCTCAATTCGATGCAACACCAGCCGGATACATTCTTCAGTTTGATGAGGCTTACGCATCTTATTTGGATGTTGACGACCAACTTCAACTATTATATTCAACTGATGGAGGCAATTCATTTAATCCGCTTGTGCTGTTAGATGGTGGAGATACAGGTCCATTAAACACTGCTGGGGACGTATTTGGTTTTTTTGTGCCTGCTGCCGACCAATGGCAAACACTATCATATCCTCTGCCACAAGGTACAACCAATGTTCAATTCAATGGTATCAGCGCTCAAGGAAATCATTTATTTATTGATAATGTAAACGTTCTTCAAGGCTGTACTGGTACTCCGATTGCCGGAACAATTTCACCTGCATTAACTTGCAATACATCAGCTAATTTATCGCTTAGCGGTCAATCAACAGACCCGGGTGTTACTATTCAATGGCAATCTTCTCCAGATGGAATAACTTATATTGACATTCCGGGAGCAACGGGTACGAGTTATTCTACTCCAGTTGTTTCTACTGCAACATATTACCAATGTGTTTTGACTTGTATCGCAAGCAATCTTTCCTCAATATCAACTTTTGCATCAGTAGGTCCGGCTCCATCTCCTGTTATCACTTCGGGCAATTCAACTACATTCTGCGATGGCGGTTTTGATTTTTTGTATTGCCTTGACCAAAATGACGATTATTATTTGACTTACCAATGGACAAATGATGGCGATGTAGCCTGGTATGATTATGCTTCGGGACCAAGTGGCGTTTATTCAGTTACCGTATCCGATGCTAACGGATGTACAGGAGTCGCTTCAATAGTAATAATTGTTAATCCAAGTCCCAATCCTGTTATTACTGCCGATGGTCCAACAACTTTCTGTCAAGGAGGGTCTGCGAACCTTGATGCTGGTCCAGGTTTTGCATCCTACCAATGGGATGATATAGATAATTCAACGATCAATCCTTTAACTGTTAGCACTTCTGGCACTTATGATGTAACAGTTAGTGATGCAAATGGTTGTACAGGCATCGCATCACAAACCGTAACTGTTAATTCAAATCCATTGCCAGAAATTGCAAATAACGGTCCAACAACTTTCTGCCAAGGAGGTTCTGTAACGCTTCAAGTCGTTAATGGAAATTTTGATTCTTACCAATGGGATGATGTTGGTAATACAACGATAGATATAATAGATGCTACTTCAGCGGGAATCTATCATGTTACCGTTACTGACGATAATAACTGCACAGGAGTCGCATCTCAACAGGTTATTGTTAATCCAAATCCTTCTCCTACTATCTCTGGTAATGCAAGTGCATGTCAAGGAAATTCTGTCTCATTAAGCACTGATACATACATATCGTATAATTGGAGTAATGGCGGTGGTAATTATCAATCAGCATCTTATTCATCAACGGTTGATGCTTGTGTTACGGTTACGGATGCTAATGGATGCCAAGGTTTCAATTGCCAGCAGGTAAATATTAATCCAAATCCTTCTCCTACAATCTCCGGTAATGCAAGCGCATGTCAAGGAAATTCAGTTTCATTAAGCACTGATCTATATACTTCATACAACTGGAGCAATGGAGGTGGCAATAATCAATCTGCATCTTATTCAACTTCGGTTGATGCGTGTGTTACGGTTACTGATGCCAATGGATGCCAAGGTTCTAATTGCCAACAGGTAACTATCAATCCTAATCCAACTCCAACTATTACTCCTAATGGTCCTACTACATTTTATACTGGTGACTATGTAATTCTTGATGCCGGTTCATATTCCTCGTATCTCTGGAATGATGGGGCACAAACAAATCCAATTTGGGTAATATCAAGCGGCACTTATATCGTAACCGTTACGGATGCTAACGGCTGCATGGGAGTTGCCTCCATCGTGGTTACCGTACTCCCCCATATTACATTAACTCCTGTTATTACTGCAAATGGACCCACTACATTTTGTGCAGGTGGTTCTGTAACTCTTTCTGCAGGTGCTTTTGCTCATTATTTTTGGAGCAATGGTGCCATTACACAAACCATTATAGTAACCACTTCGAACATCTATAACGTTACCGTTACTGATAATGCAGGCAATACAGGTGTAGCATTTATGGAAGTTACTGTCAATCCGAATCCTGTGCCGCCGACTCCTTTTCCCAATGGTCCGACAACATTTTGCACAGGTGGTTCTGTAACTCTTTCTGCAGGTGCTTTTGCTCATTATTTTTGGAGCAATGGTGCCATTACACAAACCATTATAGTAACCACTTCGAACACCTATTACGTTACCGTTACTTCAGCTCAAGGCTGTACGGGAATATCTCCAGGTACAACAGTTACTGTTACCCCTACCATTGCCACTATCACCGGACCTACCTCCTCATGTGCCGGTGGAAATGTTACCTTGACTTCCGGCAATTTTAGTTCCTATCAATGGAGTACCGGTGCCAATACCCAATCCATTAATGTTGCCACCACAGGTATCTATTATCTTACCGTTTCTAATGGTGGCAATTGCACTGCTGTTACACATCATTCGGTAAACTTTCTAACTATAGGTACTCCTGCAATCATTCCAACAAACCTCTCGAATATTTGCGGTGGTGGCAATGCAACCTTAACAGTAAGTCCGGCATATTCTACCTATAATTGGAGCACCGGCGCGGCAACTCAAGGCATCACCATTAACAGTGGCGGCAACTATTCTGTAACAGTATTAAGCACGAATGGTTGCACCGGAACGACTTCCATTACTGTTTCAAGTGGTTGCGCTCTGACTACATTCCCCGCCACACCTACCACAAATATTGCTGCTACCGGCGGCATGGCAAACTGGATCGAGCCTGCCTGTTATTATGGCTTTACTGTAAGAATCAGCAAGCATAACGCGAATGTCTGGACGAGTCATACCATTACACCAAACACGCATTTCATGTTCTCCGGCTTGGCACATAATACCCAATATGACTGGCAGATTCAAACGAATTGCAATGCAAGTGGTACTGTAAATTCAGGTTGGAGTCCTTCACAAACCTTTACAACATTGGCAAGGTTAGAAAGTGGAGAAGCAGATAATGCAGATTATTCATTCAATGTCTATCCTAACCCTGCAAATGACCATGCAATTGTTGCATTCACAACAGGAACGGAGGATGTTTACAGCATTCGATTAATGGATGTTACTGGAAGAATAATTCAATCTGTGAATTACTCTTCTGTCATCGGCGAGAATCAATATCAATTGAATCTTTCAACGATTGCTAAAGGTGTCTATACTGTATTTCTTCAGAATGGAAGTACTTTATTACAAAGCAAAATAGTCGTGCAGTAATTCAATTACGAACTAGAAATTACATTGTTCTGATACCTAATTCCTGATTAAAGAAAGGAAGCCCTCTGATTAAAGTCGGAGGGCTTTCTTATTTATGGTTTTCCAAGAAATTATAAAATTGAACCCTCTTCAATCATTTCCCTTCCTTCAAATTATCTAATTTTGCCAGGAATAAAACTATATAACTTATGACACTAAGAAAACTATTCTTCATTTCACTATTCACTATTCATTGTTCATTATTCATTAAACCTTGCTTCGCACAAGATCAAAAGGTGGTTGATTCGCTGAAAATGGAATTGATAAAATATGATGCTCATAAACTCGAGCTTGGCAGTCATGCAACACCTTTGATGGATAGTATCAGGGTTAATATCATGTACCGGATTCTTGTGGAGAGCTGGTATAATAAACCGGATACTGTTTTGCTGCTTGCTGAAAAGATTTTGACATTATCAGAACAGATAGGGTATAAGAAAGGAATTGGAAGTGGATACAATGGAATGGGGTTGTGCTATATGGCGAAACAGGATTATGAAAATGCGTTGAAAAATTTTCAGAAAGCGCTAAAAGTAAGAAGTGAAATCAATGATAAGGATGGCGTGGGCTGGACCTATAATAACTTAGGGCTGATGTACGGTAATCAAAGTAAATATTCTGAATCTGTAAAATATCATTTAAAGGCAATAGCTATCAGAGACGAGCTTGGAGAACGGCTTGACGTTGCTGCATCGTTTGGAAAGATGGGACATTTGTATTTGGGATTGGGGAATTTTCCAGAGGCATTAAAATATTATTTCAAGGCTTTAAAGATAGGCGAGGAGTTGGCTAATAATAATCAAATCGCCGTTTCCTGTGGAGATATTGGTCAGATATATTCTATACAAGGCAACTTCAATGAAGCTTTAAAATATCACCAGCGATTATTAAAAATAGGGAAGGAAACCGGTAACAAATACCTCCTTGCCGCCTCGTATGCCTATATGGGTGACCTTTCTGAAAAGCTGGGAAATTATGAAGAGGGGATAAAAAATCAACTTGCTGCCCTGAAATTAAACAGAGAGCATGGCGATAGCGGAAGTTGTGCTTATTTTAATTACAGCCTGGCTCTCTTTTATCTGGCAATCAATAAATATCCGGAGGCTTTGCAATACTTCTATGCCTCATTGACAGAATACGAATACCTCAATATCAAAAGCGGAATTGGATTAATACACATTAAAATAGGAGAGGTTTATGCCAAGCAGGGAAATCTTCAGAAGGGTTTGGAACATGAGTTAAAGGGACTTCCATTAGCACAGGAGGTGGGTGCTAAAGATGCCATTAAATCTGGTTATAAGAACCTTTCTGATATATATTTGGGAATGAAGGATTATAAGGCGGCGTATCAAAATCATGTGCTCTATCAGCAAATGAAAGACAGCCTCTTTAATGATGAAACAGCAGGTAAAATGAAGGCTATGCAGATGCAATATGACTTTGATAAAGACGAGGCATTGCAGAAAGCAGAACAGGATAAAAAAGATATTCTTGCAGCAAAGGAAGTAGAAAAGATTAAGTTCCGAAGAAATACCATCTTCCTCGTGATGGTGATCATCGTTGCCTTCTTAATCATCGTGATAATTCTTAGAAACAGGATAGCGAATGAAAGAAGACAGAAGTCCATAGCGCAGGAACGGAGCCGCATCAGCAGGGATCTGCATGATGATCTGGGGTCTGGATTGATAAGTATTTTTATGATGAGCGAACAGATTCAGAATCCTGATAACAAGGAATTAATAACTGGCAATGTCGAGAAGATTAAACAAAGTTCGAAGCTGATGATAGACCAGATGCGCATCATCATCTGGGCGATGAATTCGTTGAATGATACTCTCGAAAACCTCATCATCTATATGGAGAGTTATTCCAAAGATTATTTCGATAATCTGCCTATCAAATTCAGCATTGATATTCTTGAAAATATTCCCAAGAATGAAATGTCTGGTATGGTACGAAGGAATATTTTCCTGGTGGTGAAGGAATCGTTGAATAATATCAACCGACATTCCAAGGCTACGGAGGTGAACATCAGCGTTTCGGGGAATCGTGAAGGAATGAAAATCGTAATATCTGATAACGGCATCGGATTCGATGTAGAAGAGACGAGGAGATTTGGCAATGGATTGAAGAATATGAACAACAGGATGAACGATCTGAATGGGAAATTTTCAGTGGAATCTATCCTCGGAAAAGGCACAAAAACTTTCATTAATTTCCCATTGGCTTAGTGACCTTCATTTTTCATTCTATAACAAAAGTTATATAGCCAATGCCATTCCATAAATCTAATTTTGCAACCTTTAATCAAAGAATGATTCAAGATAAAAAAGGAAAAGAATGAATACTGAAATTAATGTGGTGATTGTTGAGGATACGGAGATTATTCGTGATTCATTGATGATGCTTGTGAAAGGCTCTTCTGGCTTCAATCTTAGCGGTGTGTATGGCAATGCCGAGGATGCTTTGTTGAATATCCCTGACATTTGCCCGGATGTGGTGCTGATGGATATTGGTTTGCCAGGGATTAATGGTATCGAATGTGTGAGGCAATTAGTAGATCAATGCCCAAAATCTCAATACTTGATTTGCACCATTTATGAGGACGATGAGAATGTTTTTGAAGCTCTGAAAGCGGGTGCTACCGGCTATATTCTCAAGAATACCAGCCCTTCTGAAATATTAGAATCTATTGTGGAATTGCACACGGGTGGTGCTCCCATGAGCAGGCTTATTGCCAGGAAAGTTATATCTGCCATGCAGAAGCCTAAAACCAATAAAACCCTGGAATTACTTACCCCAAGAGAGGCGGAAATCCTTCACCTTCTGGCAAAAGGATTCCGGTATAAGGAGATAGGTGATCAATTAAATATTGACAAAGGAACGGTGCGTTGCCATATTCACAATATCTATGAAAAACTGCAAGTTCAGAGCCGGACGGATGCTTTGAATAAGGCTTTTCCACGTTAAATATCGTTTTTTACCTATCTGCAAAGGAGCTTTGCTTGCAGACAAAGGAGCTTTGCAGACAGACATAGGAGCAATGTTTGCAAGCAAAGGAGTTTTGTTTGCAGACATAAGAGCTTTGCGTGCAGACATAGGAGCTTGGTTTACACGCAAAAGAGCATTGTTAGCAAACATAGCAGCTATGCGCACAGACATTGGAGTTTTGTTTGCACACAATGGAGCATTGTTTGCAAGCATAGGAACTATATCTCCTTTCAGCAGATAAATAGTTGCAGAAAATTAGAATTTGAATTCCCATTCCATTTTTCAAATTATAACATAAGTTATATTGTCAAGGCTTTTTTGTAGCTCTAATTTTGCACTCGTGAAATGACACAAAAAAACGGGGATGCCGAAAACCGTACAGAGTAGGCACAAAAAAAATATTAAAACGGGAGCTACGCCGTAAGCCCTTCGCACAGAAGCTTTGTGAAAGCGAAAGGGAAAACCTAATAATTCAAATTAATAATTTAACAATTAAAAAAGTAAAACAATGAAAAGTATTATCACAATTATCGCAATCGCTCTGATGAGCATTTTTACCATTAATGTAGCTAATGCTACCGTTAGAACAGTTTCTAACAATCTGAACACCCCGGGTCAATATAGTACAGTGACTGCTGCTTACAATGCATCAAGCACTAATGATACTATTTACCTGACTCCTTCTCCTATTACTTATGGAGATCTTACCGCTACGATTGGTCATGCTGTTACAGTTATCGGTGGAGGATATAATAATCCTGCTACACAAGATAACTACATTTCCATTATTGGAAATTTGAATTTGAATAATAACAGTAGCAACTCCACTTTTTCAGGACTGCAAATCAGCAATGTTGTCATGTCTTACACCGGAGCACAGTCAAATAATGTCACAATCAGTTTGTGTAACATTACCGGTATCCTTTCCATTACCGGGGGCAATACAATTATCCAGAATTGCATAATAGCAGACCTGCGATTTGGATATGTAGCTGCAAATAATGTTTATGTATTTTTAAATCTTTTGAGTAATATTGCGATAAGGAATAATTTTATCATTGGTCCAATCAGTGGCATACCTCTGCTTTCTAATAATTATTTCTATCACAACATCATCGAAGGGCATGTCAATGGTTTATCAAATTGCACCTTTAATGATAATGTTTTCTTCTATTCAGACCTTGCCAATTCTACTTCACAATCGAATTGTGCATTTAATAACAATGGTGTTTATAGCAGCAATGCTTCTGCCGAGTTTAATTACATGTCCGCTAATGGCAATATTTCTACGAATAATGTTTCTTCATCTATCTCTCCTGTATTTAATAATTCAGTTTCCAGCGCACAAAATTTTGCAGGGCTTTTGAATTACGACTGGACAATCGTTTCAGGAGCACCTGAACATAACACCGCTACCGATGGAACCGATATGGGAATCTATGGTGGAAGTTTTCCGATGCCTTATTATTCAGGATTCCCAACGAATCAAAACTTCACCGGCACCACTCAAATTCCACAAATGGTTTACATGAATATCCCTACCCCAAGTGTAGGTTTGAATCAGCCTTTGATAAACGTTGAGTTCATTGCCCGCAAGCAGAAATAGTTTTTCGTTAATAATTAAAGGACGAAAAACATGAAGAAGATAATACTGTCTTTAGGGTTTCTCGTATTTATTTTCCTTAGCACCACCGTCTCTTCGCAGACCTTGGTTCAGGGGGAATACTTTTACGACACAGACCACGGTGTAGGCAATGGCACAGCTATTTCCTTTACATCATCAGATTCGGTGGATATTGTAATTCCATCCATTCCAACTACCGGGCAAATCCCAGGCTATCATCATCTCTATATCCGTACCAAAAGCAGTACCGGAAAATGGGGCATGTATGTTGGCAAAGAGATTTTTATTCAACCTGCTACCTCCATTATTTCAAATCAAGTGGTCAGCGGAGAATATTTCTATGATACCGATCACGGCGTAGGAACAGGAACAGCCTTTTCTTTCAGCACGCTTGATTCGGTTGATGTTACAGCAAATTTTCCTACCACAACTTTATCGCCTGGCTATCATCACCTCTTTATCCGAACGGTGAATTCTTTTGGGCAATGGAGCATGTATGCCGGCAGGGAAATCTTTGTTCAGCCTGCTACTTCAATAGTTTCAACGCAAGTTATCAGTGGGGAATATTTCTTCGATACTGATAATGGAATTGGTAGTGGAATACCTTTTTCCTTTAGCACACTTGATTCGGTTAATATTACTTCCAACTTTCCAACAACTACTTTAGCTCCGGGTTATCATCACCTCTTTATCCGGGTAAAAGGGACTTTGGGGAAATGGAGTATGTATGATGGTCGCGAATTATTTATTCAACCACCGGCACCCGCTTCAACACAAATTGTCAGTGCAGAATATTTCTATGATGCAGATCCTGGAATTGGTTCTGGAATAGCAATCTCAACAGGCACTTTGGATTCGGTTGATGTAACCGGAACATTTCCAACAACGACATTAAAATCTGGCTATCATCATCTCTTTATTCGTGCAAAAAATAATTTGGGCAAATGGAGTATGTATGCAGGTCGGGAAGTATTTATTCAGCCTTCTGCTGCGGCTTCAACTCATGTAGTCAGTGCCGAATATTTCATTGATACCGATCCTGGCGTTGGTCATGGCAGAGCGATTTCTCCATCCTTCACAGCAGCCGATTCGGTAACTATTATCAGAAATTGTATAGATAGTTTTTTTCTGGGAGGTCCTCATAATTTATTCATCAGGACGATGAACAATTTGGGTGAATGGAGTTTTTATGCCAGGAAGCAATTTTATATATGTGCGAATATTCCGAATGTATCATTCACGACAAACAATAACAGTAACAATGTTTGCTTAGGCCAGCAGGAAACCTTCACAGATGCCAGTACAAATCTTGGTGGTAGTCCAAAATTCTATTGGGATTATAATAATGATGGAATTATAGATGATAGTGGGGCAATAGCGTATCACACTTATTTATCCGTAGGTATTGACACGGTTACCGAATATGTCTATTCCGCAACTGGATGCAGCAGTAAGAACTCTGTAGTCGTTACTGTAAATCCTGTTCCGGCACCTTCGATCACTGCTGGAGGAGCTACTACGATTTGCTATGGAGATTCTGTGAGTTTGGATGCCGGAAGTTTTGCTTCTTATCTCTGGAGTAATGGCTCAACTTTGGAAACTACGTATGCTTCAACAAGCGGAACCTTTGCAGTAACAGTTACAAATAATGGAGGATGTACAGGCACAACTTCCATAGATATTACAGAGAGGAGTGCTATAAATCCATCTATCACTCCATACAGTTCAACAACATTTTGTGCAGGCGGTTTTGTGATTCTTAATACAGGTAGTTATTCTTCCTATCTTTGGAATACCGGAGGAAGTACGCAATCAATTTCTGCTACTAACAATGGAAATTACACGGTAACAGTTACAGATATTAACAATTGCACTGCTTCAGTTTCTCAATTTGTTACTGTTAATCCAAATCCAACTCCTGTTATTACCCCAAGCGGTGCAACGACTTTTTGTATCGGAGATACTGTAGTTCTTGCTCTTGGAAATTATTCATCCTATTTCTGGAGTGATGGCGAAACTACAGAATCAATAACTGTAACGACAGCAAGTAATACCTATTCCTCAACTGTTACTGATATTAACGGCTGCACTGGAATGGCTTCGCAATTGGTTACTGTTATTCCATTTCCGATTCCTGTTCCAGTCATAACTCCTAATGGTTTGACTACCTTTTGTCAAGGAGGGAATGTTATTCTCAATACAGGAAATTATTCTTTATACAACTGGAGCAATGGTGCAACCACGCAATCAATTTCAGTTTCTGCAACAGGAAGTTTTAATTTGATGGTTACTGATACTAAAGGTTGCGTTGGGAATACTTCGGCATCGGTTACTGTTAATCCAAATCCAGTTCCTGTGATTACTCCGAATGGTCCGACTTCCTTTTGTTTCGGAGGCTCTGTGATGTTGAGTGTTGGGAATTATCCTTCCTATCTTTGGAGCAACGGTGCCACAACTCAATCAATCACTACATCCACTACTGGAAATTATTTTATAACAGTAACAGACGCAAATGGTTGTATGGGAATTACATCGCAAGCAGTAAATGTTGGTTCAAGTTTAGCACCTGTTATTACTCCAAGTGGTCCAACAACTTTTTGTAATGGAGGATCTGTAAGCCTTGATGCCGGTAATTTTTCTACATACCAATGGAGCACTCTTGCAACAATGGAATCAATAGTCGTGACTACAACAGGAACATACTCCGTAACCGTTACTGATGGTTCAGGTTGTTCAGGAACAGTTTCGCAATTGGTTACTGTGAATTCAAACCCCAATCCGGTTATTACCCCAACGGGTTCAACTACATTCTGCCAGGGAGGTTCTGTAAGTCTTAATGCGGGGAGCTATTCTTCATACCTCTGGAGTTCAAATGCAACTATACAATCAATTTCTGCTTCAACAACAGGAAACTATTCTGTAACTGTAACAGATATAAATGGCTGCTCTGGAATAGCATCTCAATCAGTTACTGTTAATGGAAATCCTTCCCCGGTAATAACACCAAACGGCACTACAACTTTCTGCCAAGGAGGTTCAGTAATGCTTAATGCGGGAAGTTATTCTTCATACATCTGGAGTACAACTGCAACTACACAATCAATATCTGTAATTGCTTCTGGTACTTATACTGTAACAATTGCTAATGCTTCTGGATGCACAGGTATTGCTTCTCAATCTGTGACAGTTAATGCAAATGCAACTCCTGTTATTACTCCAAGTGGTCCAACAACTTTTTGTCAAGGAGGCTCGGTTAATCTTAGTGTCGGTGTTTATTCTAACTATCATTGGAGTAATGCCGCAACCACTCAATCAATTGCAGTATCTGTTACCGGAAGCTACTCTGTAACAGTAACCAATTCTAATGGCTGCACAGGAGTTACATCTCAAGTGGTAACTGTAAATACGAATTTAACACCAGTCATCACACCTGGAGGTCCAACAAATTTTTGTACTGGTGGCAATGTATCATTGAATGCTGGTGTTTACAATACTTATCTATGGAGCACCAATGCAACAACACAGACAATAACTGTTGCGACAACAGGAACTTATACCGTAACCGTTACAAATGCAAATGGCTGTTCGGGAACCACCTCTCAATCGGTTTTGGTTAATGCAAATTTAACCCCAGTGATTACACCAAATGGTCCGACCACATTCTGCCAGGGAGGCTCGGTAATGCTTAATCCCGGAAATTATTCCACCTACAATTGGAGTACGACCGCAACAACGCAAACGATAACAGCATCAACTACCGGCACTTATTCAGTAACTGTATTCAATGCCAATGGCTGCTCCGGAACCGTATCCCAAGTAGTTATTGCTTTGGTAAATCCAGTTCCTAATATTACTCCTAATGGACCTACTACTTTTTGTCAAGGCGGCTCCGTTAGCTTGAGTGTGGCTGCTTTTGCTTCATACAGTTGGAATCCGATTGCCACTGCACAATCCATCACCGCTTCTGCTACCGGAACCTATTCGGTTACAGTTACAAGCAATAATGGTTGTACAGGAATAACTTCAAAAGTAGTAACAGTAAATCCAATTCCAGTTCCAGTTATTACACC
>JABDAW010000022.1:0-23957 GCA_013288905.1 Bacteroidota bacterium
TGAGCAAACAACTCATGAGAAGCGGCACTGCCATAGGTGCTATGATTCGGGAATCAGAACAAGCTGAAAGCACTCCTGATTTTATCCACAAGCTTTCAATAGCCTTAAAAGAAGCGAATGAAACCGAATATTGGATTGACCTTTTGTATCTTTCAAAACACATGGACGAAAAAAGTTATAATTCCATATCCATAGATATAAAAGAACTCTTAAGAATGCTAACCTCAATAATTAAAACAACTAAGTCAAACAAAAAAATTGACAGTTGACAATGAAAGAGAATAAAGAAAAGTCTTTGAAATCACGATGGATGTCAATTGTCAATTGTCAATTGTCAATTCTTTTTTTGTCAATTCTTAGTTTGGTTATTGTCATTGCTTCTATTCATCGGTACATTCTCGGATTAGATCACATCAAGAACTTCTTGATCTTCAAAACTTCCTTCTTTAATCTCATTAATTATCATGATTTATATGGGTCGCAGAGCTACCAGGGAATAGATTTAGATTATTATAAATACAGTCCTGTCTTTGCTTTGATATTCTCTCCGATAGCAGCAATGCCTGTGATACTTGGAGTCATTATTTGGAATCTCATCAACAGCCTTTTATTATTTTTCGCTATCAAATCTTTACCGTTCAACAATACTAAAAAAGCCATCATCTTTTGGTTGGTATTTATTGAGATGCTCACTTCAATCCAGAATTGTCAGAGCAATGCTTTGATAGCGGCATTAATGATATTTACGTTCACAGCATTTGAGAATAGGAACTTGTTATTTGCTGCCTTTTGCATTGTATTATCTACTTATATCAAGCTATTCGGCATAGTGGCGATAATTATGTTTTTGTTTTATCCAGGAAGAATTCGATTCATTCTTTATACAGTTATGTGGAGTGCAATTCTTTTCTTCCTCCCATTATTAACCATTTCTTTTGAGCAATTAATCTTTCTTTATAAAAGCTGGTTTGCTCTCCTTGCCAATGATCAAAGTATCTCCTGGGGATTCTCTGTCATGGGAATATTAAAATCATGGTTTGGTATCGAAACCAATAAACTTTACATCCAATTAATCGGAGCAATAATCCTTTGCCTCCCGATGCTGAATATCAAATCATGGAGCAAGCCTATCTTCAGAATATTATACCTCGCCTCGATCATGATATGGGTCATAATCTTCAATCACAAAGCTGAATCACCGACCTTTATCATTGCCTTATGCGGCATGGCAATCTGGTTTGTTTCAGAAGACATTAAACCCTTTTCCCTTATTTTAATCATCTTTGCACTCATGCTTACCTCCTTATCCCCAACAGATATATTCCCGAAATACATTCGGGTAAACTATGTGATTCCATATTCCCTCAAGGCATTACCTGCTTTGTTGATCTGGATAGTAATACAATATAAATTGTTCCTTTTTTCGTTCCAATTAAATTCAAAACAAAATAACGCAATATGATTTTCGGTATATCAGATGATTTAATAGATAAGATTTTAAAATTCGGAGTGGTCGGAGTGACCGGCTTCATCATTGATTTCGGCTTGACTTATCTCATGAAAGAGAAGGCGCATTGGCATAAATACTTCGCAAGTGGCTTGGCATTCAGCGTTGCTGCGACTTCAAATTATTTCCTCAATCGTGTCTGGACTTTCCAGAGTCATAACAAAGAAGTTTTGGTTGAATATACCAAGTTTATTGGTGTTTCTGTAGTAGGTTTATTAATCAGTCTTGCTATACTCTGGTTTATGCATGGCTGGAAAGAGAAGCATTTTTATCTTTCTAAACTCACCGCGGTATTCGTCGTCATGTTCTGGAATTTCATCGTGAATTATCTGTTCACATTTGCTAACTAACAGGGTAATAAAACTTCCAGGAAGATGAAAAAAGCTTCTTTAAGAAACAAGATCAGAGGTATTCCGGATAAACCTGGAGTATATCAATATTTCAATAAGGAAGGGACGATTATCTATGTTGGGAAGGCGAAGAGCTTGAAGAAACGTGTCTCATCTTACTTCCTGAAAAGTGCCGCCCATAATGGCAAGACATTGATATTAGTAAAGCGTATTGCTGATGTGAAAGTCATTGTGGTGGATACTGAACTGGATGCTTTATTGCTGGAGAATAATCTCATCAAAAAATATCAGCCTCGCTATAATGTTTTATTAAAAGATGATAAGACTTTCCCATGGATTTGTATCAAGGATGAGGAGTTTCCACGTGTGTTTCCTACTCGGTTATTCGTGAGGGATGGCTCACAATATTTCGGTCCTTATCCGAATGTGAAGATGATGAATACCTTGCTGGACTTGATTCATTCATTGTATAAACTTCGGAATTGTAACCTTAAATTATCAAAGGAAAACATCGAAAGCAATAAGTTCAAAGTCTGTTTGGAATATCATATCAAGAATTGCAAAGGTCCATGTGTGGGCTTCCAAACGAGGGAGGATTATGATGGAACCATACAAGAAATTAAAGAGATTTTAAAAGGAAATATTCATTCCGTAATTGCTCATCTGGAGGATTTGATGAAGAAGTTTGCAGAGCGTTTTGAATTCGAGAATGCTCATCAAATCAAGGTAAAGATTGAGTTATTGGAGCGATATAAAAGTAAGTCGGTAATCGTGAATCCTAACATTCATAACGTGGATGTATTCACCATAACGACCAATGATGAATATGCCTTTGTGAATTTCTTCAAAGTCGTGAATGGTGCGATAATACAGGCTCACACGATAGAAATGAAAAAGAAATTGGATGAGACGAATGAAGAATTATTAGCCCTTGCCATTGTCGAATTGCGCGAACGTTTTGATTCTGATTCCAAAGAAATTATTTTGCCGATGGAGATTGATCTGGAGATTCCCTGCGTGCTCTTTACTGTTCCTAAGATTGGCGATAAGAAGCATCTGTTGGCTCTTTCGGAGAAGAATGTGCAGTATTATATGAAGGAAAAAATGGATCAGTATGAGAAGCTCAATCCTCAATTAAAGGTTGATAAGCTGATGGCTCTTATGCAGAAGGATTTGCGTCTCATGGATCCTCCAAAACACATTGAATGTTTTGATAATTCAAACATCATGGGCGAGTATCCGGTGGCTGCCATGACGGTATTTAAGGATGGTAAACCTTCCAAGAAAGACTACCGCCATTTCAACATAAAAACAGTTGTGGGTCCTGATGATTACGCATCTATGGAAGAGATTATTTATCGCCGATACAGGCGCATGATTGATGAGGAACAACCCCTCCCGAATCTGATAGTGATTGATGGTGGCAAAGGACAATTGAGTGCTGCCATCAAGAGCTTGAAGAAGCTCAAAATAATGGGCAAGGTAGGCATCATAGGCATTGCAAAACGATTGGAAGAAATCTACTTCCCAGGGGATAAAATTCCATTATACATAGACAAGAAAAGCGAGACTCTCAAGATCATTCAGCGCATTCGTGATGAGGCGCATCGCTTCGGCATTACGCATCACCGCAACAAAAGAAGCAAGGGCACCATCAAAACCGAACTGGGCGATATCAAAGGCATTGGCGAAGGTATCTCTGATAAATTACTCTCTCATTTCAAATCTGTCAAGAAGATAAAGACGGCTACGCTGGAGGAGATTGAAGCCATCATCGGGAAGGCAAAGGGCAAGATTGTTTATGATTATTTTCATGCAGAAACTATTCCTTTCGAAGCTATTCAGCCTGATTCTTCTGATTAATTGGTTCTACTGGGAATTTTGTGGAAATCTTAGTTTACAAGAATTTATTAAGGTAGAATTTCACCACAGATTGCAGGGATTAACACAGATTCCGGTCGAACAAAATCTGTGTTAATCCGAGCAATCTGTGGTGAAGCTAATCAGCCTGATTCTTCTGATTAGTCAATTGCTTTATCGCTGCGAGATGGGCTAAGAAAACAATCGGCACTACGCAACATGGCAACCAAATAAAAGGGAAGTATAATATCGCAATATTCGGTTGGTCGAAGGCTAACTTCTGAAAAGTAAATGGTGCCGAAAGTATTGCTATGACAACGATATTCATCAAAAGCCCTAAGCAGATAATATTCCAAAGCAAGATTATTTTCTTATTAAGAACAGGTTTTATAAATCCAAAATAATAGACCAAAGGTGCCGTCAATCCTGCGATTATATCAAAGTTCCGCCCCTCGAAAGTCATCACCTCAGGAACTGCTTTACTCAAAAACAAGCCATACAATACCAATTCGACAAGTATCCTGACAGTATGCAAAATGGTCAGGTTCTTCAGGCTTAAACTATCCACAAAACGCCTACCTTTTGCAGTGACAAACAGCCCGATGATGAATAACAATGCAGGTGCAGTAGCCAGCACAAATCTTGGCGGGAAGGAATCTGTTTTGGTATAGAATCCTGATAGCGCTATCAGGCATTGCAAGCCAAGCCAGACCAGCAAAAGGATTATCAAAGTCTTTGCTTTTGCTGTTGATTTATAAAACAGAAAAACCGTCAGCAGGGTAGTAATTTCAAAACCTACGCTAAGATATGTTGGGAATAGATTCATGGTTTTAATTTATATAGAATTAATTATTGAGGAGGCAAAACTACGAAAGGACGAAGAGATTTATTCCTTAAACAAAAAAAGGCATTATCATAGAATTATATAAATTAATAAAAAAAACCCTTCGATAAATTTATCGAAGGGTTCATTATTAATTCGAGATAATTATATCCTTATACAACTTTCTTCAGATAGACAGTGTATGAAACATTACTTTCATCAACAATTACCAAAGGATAAACCAATTCCTGATAGATTCCAGGCTTCGTGAAAGTTATATGGGCACTTCCAATCACCGCGGTATGCAAGGGAAGTACGCCTTCGGCATTAGAATTATTGCTATCCCCATTTTCATTTACCTTACCATTCGCGGCATCTATCGGGAGGTGTGTATCAAAATCCAAAAGGGTGAATGTAATGACCGAGCCGCTGCCATAAGTTACATAAACAACACCCCAATCGCGAGAGCTGTTGCGCTTCGCCGTTTCTTCCTGGGTAGCATAAAATGTCTCCGTTTCTTTCCACATCTGCAATATCAAAAGATCAAAATCCACATTCAATGTTACCAACAATCTGTCGGCAGTATCCATCGCCTCCTTTGCCACGCCACGAGCGTCAATTGCTGTCTGGGCAACAACTCTTTGAGCTTCGATTTCGACAGGGGTAGCAACCAAAATCGGGTTGGCTCCCGGCACTGCCATTCTCAAAGCATCGCCTTCAAATATCACGACAGCAAAATTCATCACTTCGGCTTCTGTAGTCAGTTTTGGCTGTTTACCGGTTTCTATTGGAAGACCAAAAAAACTTCTGTCCGTTTTCAGATACAAAGGGCTAATGATGCGGACGATTCCAAAATTAAAAATCTGGATACATTCAGATTCTAATTGATGCAAATATTTCACCTGCAAATCCGCATTTCTGACAGCGGCGTAGTAGGCGGCATTCTTGCCCATTTCATCCAATCTGGCATTATGATAAGGCACTTTTTGAGCCACCATCATATCGTGCGTAGCACTTGAATAGACCCGTTTGGTAGGGTCAGAAGTGGCGGCATATTTGTTAAATCCAATTGTTACCGCGTTATCGCGACCCGCATTGGAGGTAGGGTAAGTAATTCTAATGTACATGATTTAATAATTTAATTTGTTATTTAATAATTTAAAAATTTTTGTGATATGGAATTTTAATTCGATAATAGGGATGAAAACGGCATTCCCGATTGCCGAAAAAACATTCAGTTTTCCTGTCATTCCACAACCGTAAAGTGCCAGGAATAATATCTTTTCTGCCACTTTACGGTTGTGGAATGCCAGAAAAGATATGTAACCGGAGACTTTACGGTTTGGGCAAGACGAAAAAGATATTATTCCTGGCACTTTACGGTTGTGGAATGACAGAAAAGATATGTAACCAGAGACTTTACAATTGTCAAATGGCAGGAAAACTGAATGTTCCCTGTTGTCAGCACCCCAAATTCGTGATTCAAGGAAATTTTCAGGGAGGAAAAAGGAAGGAAATGGATTATAGCATACCGGCTGGATGTTTTTCATGTTCATTGATTAGACTTCTCGCGCCGGTTTATTTTGAGGAATTAAGACTTTAAATGCTTGCTATAAAAATTTTGAATTTTGATTTTACAAATGCCCCATTCTGTTTGGGGCTGCAAATCTAAGAAAAGAAATTGTAATGGCATCCTAATTTTGGAAGAAAGATTTTTATTTCCAAACTTGATATTGGAATTGAAGGGTTGGGACTCCTATATATATGCACATTTTTTCATTGCCCAACGGAGGGGATGTTTCTTTTTTTATAAATTTGCAGCATAAATAATATATAAGAATATGAATTACCAAGAACGAATCACCTCCGACCACACCATAATGCTCGGCAAACCCGTCATCAAAGGAACAAGAATAACTGTAGAGATTATTCTCAAAAAATTAGCCGAAGGAGCCACCATAGCCGATATGATTGAGATGTATCCGCATCTCAAGAAGGAAGATATTCTTGCCGCACTTGATTATGCATCGGCAGTGATTTCGGGTGAGGAAATGATTAGCTCCACCTAATGATTATTGCCGATGAAAACGTCAATGCCTCAATTATCAATGCATTGAGGGAAAATAAAATTGATGTTATTTCTATTCAGGAAGATTTTTGGGGAATAAAAGATGAGGCAATCATTCAACTTTCTAAAGACATGAACCGGATTATTCTCACCGAAGACAAAGACTTTGGCGAATGGGTATTTGCCCATAAAGTGAAGGAGATAAGTGTGATTTTTTTAAGATATTCCCTTGATGAAACAGACAAAATCAAAATCATGCTTCTTAATCTAATCAATCAAAAAGGAGACCTTCTCTTCAATAAGTTCACCACCGTAACGATTAATAAAATTCGCTCTCGGGAAATATAAAATTTAATAACTTTGCTCCTTAATAATTTAAAACTATTTGATATGAAAGGAAAGAATTTGGTGATGATTTTTGTGTTTATCTTGTTGGGAATGGGAATTGTAAAGGCGACTGAAGCCTTTCAAATTATATATGGAAGAATTGGAGATAATTTCGGATATGCTGTTCAACAAACCTTCGATAGAGGATATATTATTACAGGTTATACAGAAGGTATTAATGGTGGAGAAGATGTTTATTTAATTAAAACAGATTCTACCGGGGATACTTTATGGACAAAAAGTTATGGTGGAACAGGCGATGATGAAGGTTATTCAGTTCAACAAACTACTGATACCGGATATATTATTGTTGGAAGAACAAATAGTTTCGATTCAGTAAATTATCATATATATTTAATAAAAACAAATTCAATGGGAGATACTTTATGGACAAGAACCTATGGTGGAATAAATTGGGAAGAGGGATATTCAGTTCAACAAACTACGGATGGAGGATATATTTTTGTTGGTTATACTGGAAGTTTCGGTGATATAATAAACCATTCTGCTGATGTTTATTTAATAAAAACAGATTCAATTGGAGATACCTTATGGACAAAAACTTATGGTGGAACTCAAGGAGATGTGGGTTATTCTGTTCAACAAACTACTGATGGAGGTTACATTATTACCGGTGAAACAATTAGTTTTGGATGGGCATCAAGTTTAGATACTGTCCGGCATGTTTATTTAATTAAAACAAATGCCTTCGGAGATACTTTATGGACAAAAATTTATGGGGGAAATGGTTCTGTTGGTGAACAAGGTAATTCAGTAAAACAAACTACTGATGGTGGATATATTATATTAGGAGTAACAAATAGTTTTGATTCTGTTTTTAATGAAATTTATTTAATCAAAACGGATGCAAATGGAGATACTTTATGGACTAAGATTTATGGCGGAAATGGTCCTGTATGGGGCTATTCAGTTCAACAAACTACTGATGGAGGATATATTATTTCTGGTTATATTGATATTGCAGATTCAGGGCTTATTGATGCTTATTTAATAAAAACAAATCCAATTGGTGATACATTATGGACAAGAAGTTATAAAGGAAATAATGAGCATAGTTATGGATACTACGTTCATCAAACCACTGATGGGGGATATATTATTGTTGGTCAATCTTATTATTTGTCTTATGGTTATATGTTATATTTAGTAAAGACTGATGCAAATGGATATAGTGGATGTAACCAAGATCAAACTAAAATAAATGTTATTTCCCCTCCTACACAAGTTGGAAACACACATACACATGTTTCCAATGGTTGTATAATTACTTCACCGCCAACAGTAGTTAATAGTGGAGGAATAATTAAAGTCTATTGTCGAAATGATGATGAAGGAATTAATACAATAACATCGCCATCGCCATCCCCTTCCCTTCTCCTCTCCCCCAATCCCTTCACCACCACTACCACCCTCACCCTTCAAGGCACCTATCATAACCCCTCCTTATTCATCTACAATCTTCTTGGTCAGGAAGTAAGAAGCATACCCATAGGCACAAATACCCAATTAACGATTAACCGAGAACGATTAGCAAGCGGCATGTATTTCTATAAACTCATTGATGAGAATAAAGAGGTCATCGGCATCGGGAAGATGGTTGTGGAATAAGAATTTGATAAATGGTATTTCAAGTTTCGACATCAGGTTTCTGAATACACAAAAGAAGAATTCGATTCTTTAAAATAACAAATCAGGTCTTAAGAGAAAAATGATAGAGGCAAGTGAAACCAAAATAAGTTCCCCAAAAAAAAATGTCCCGTTGATTATAAACCATCAACGGGACATTCATTTTTATAAGGTCAGTGCCTATCCGAGCTTTATTCTTTTGAATGCTGTTACTGTCAATCCCTTTTCAGTCTTTTCCAGCAATTGACGAATCGTCAAGCTATCTTCTTTGACGAATGATTGATTCAACAAAGTATTCTCTTTATAGAACTTCGCAAGCTTGCCCATTGCAATTTTTTCAAGCATGTCTTCAGGTTTGCCTTCTTCACGAGCTTGTTCTTTACCGATTTCTATTTCACGAGCAATTATGGTAGCATCCACATCATCCTTATCAACAGCCACGGGAGCCATTGCAGCAATCTGCATCGCAACATCTTTGCCAACTTCGGCACCTGCAACAGTATTGAACCCGACCATAGAAGCAAGTTTATTTCCCGGATGATTATAAACAATCACGAAGGGAGCTTCAACAACTTCAAATCGGGAAATATCAATCTTCTCACCAATCTTTCCAATCATATCAAACAGACGATCACTAACAGGAAGTCCGTTTAATTGCAAAGCCTTCAAAGCTTCAATGTCGGCAGGCTTTTCATTCAATGCGAGGTCAGTAATTTGATTAGTAAAATTGATAAAGTCATCTGTTTTCGCCACGAAATCAGTTTCACAATTCAACACAACCATTACACCACGAGTGCTGTCGGCAGTAGTCTTAGCAAGAATTACGCCTTCTTTAGCATCTCTGTCAGAACGGTTAACCGCAACTTTTTGACCTTTCTTTCTCAAGAAATCAATTGCAGCTTCAAAGTCTCCATTGGCTTCCATCAAAGCCTTTTTACAATCCATCATCCCCGCACCGGTCATGCCTCTTAATTTATTTACATCGGTAGCGGTAATATTTATAGTATTTTCCATCTTATTTTGTTATTTATTATTATTTGTTTCTTATTTCAAAGAAGGTTACTCCTTCTTATCACCACGTCTTGGTCTCAGCACTTTTCCTGTAGCTTTTCCGGCAGCTATTGTAGAAACAGATGTGGTTTCATCGTCTTCCACTTCAACAGTATTGATAACCTTTACCCCAGTGCCCTCTTCTTGCGAAGCTTCATAAGCTTTATCAGAAGCATTCTTATCATTTTTTTTGTCATTTAAACCTTCTTCTATAGCATTTGCGATCATAGAAACGATCAAAGCAATAGATTTTGTCGCATCATCATTTCCTGGAATTGGGAAATCAATCAAGGAAGGATCCGTATTGGTATCTACAATTGCAAAGGTTGGAATGTTCAATTTCAAAGCTTCTTTCACGGCAATATGTTCTCTTGAAATATCAACAATAAATAATGCCGCTGGAAGTTTATTCAAATCCAAAATACTTCCGAGATACTTTGTCATTTTCGCTTTCTGACGGGTGATCTGCAATCTTTCTTTCTTGGAAATATTAGCGAACGTTCCATCTGTTTCCATCTTTTCAAATCCAGACATTTTTCTAACAGACTTACGAACGGTCGCAAAATTCGTTAGCATTCCTCCGGGCCATCTTTCTGTAATATAAGGCATTCCAACTCTTTGAGCTTCTGCAGAAATAATATCTTTGGCTTGTTTCTTGGTCCCCACAAAAAGTACCTTCTTTCCAGACCTTGCTATTTGTCTTATTGCATGAGAAGCCTCATCCAATTTAACAAGCGTCTTGTTCAAATCAATCAAATGAATCCCGCTTTTCTCCATTAGTATATAAGGAGCCATCTTAGGGTTCCATTTGCTTTTCAGATGACCGAAGTGAACTCCTGCATCTAATAATTCATCGTGCGTTAAATTTTGCATTTATTATATTTTAGTGTTATTAATTTAAATTCTATCGTTTACTGAATTGGAAACGCTTCCTTGCCTTCTTTTGACCTGGTTTTTTCCTTTCGACCATTCTTGGATCTCTTGTCATCAATCCTTTGGCTTTCAAAGCTGGCTTATTTTCAGGATTTGATTTTACCAAAGCTCTTGCTATAGCCAATCGAACGGCTTCAGCTTGCCCTGTAACTCCACCTCCCTCTACAATAACTGTAACATCATAGGTATCTAAAATATTCAGTACCTGAAATGGGCGATTAATCTTGGATTGCAGAATCGAAGTTGTAAAATATTGTTTATACTCCTTCTTATTTACGGTATGATTTCCGGTTCCCGGCTGCATATAAACCCTTGCTATTGCAGTTTTCCTTCTTCCTATTGTGTGAATTATTTCCATTTGTATTTTGTATTTTATAATTTAATTGCAGTAGGTTTTTGGGCTTCATGCGGGTGTTCCATTCCAGCATAAACATGGAGATTACGAAACAATTCGGCTCCCAATTTATTCTTAGGCAACATTCCTTTCACGGCTTTTTCAATAACCCATGTAGGTTTCTTTGCCATCTTTTCTCTAGGAGACACAAAACGTTGTCCGCCTGGATAACCCGTATGCGACACATATTGTTTATCTTCCATTTTCTTTCCGGTAAGTTTTACTTTTTCCGAATTGATGATAATTACATTATCTCCACAATCCACGTGGGGAGTATAATTAGTTTTTCTTTTACCGCGAAGGAGCATTGCAACTTCGGAAGCCAGTCTTCCCAGCACCATGTTTTCTGCATCAATAATCACCCATTCTTTGGTGACGGTATTGCTGTTTGCAGAAATTGTTTTATAACTTAATGTATCCATTTTTAATATCCCTATTTTTTTTGGGGCTGCAAATATATCATTCTTTTTGTTAACCAGCAAATTTCCTTGATTAATTATTTGGAAAATGGGTTTGATTCTTGAAAAATTTCTGGTAATATATTGGAGGAATAAGAAGCCATTAATTACTCGAATCATTCTTTCGATTTATATAATTCGAGGCTCTTATCCTATAAGATAAGGAATCTAAAAAACCATTTTGCTGATCTGGAATTCTACCTTCTCAATGGTTTCGGCAGGGATGCGTATTCCATATTTATCTTTGTCAACTTTAGTTTGTTCGGTTTGGGAATATTCGAAATAATCTTCATCCTTTACAAAAATCACCACTGCTATGGAATGCGTCTTCCCATTTATGACTTTGGCAATATGAGGAATCAGCCTGACGATGACACCAACCATAGGTTCTCGACTATTTTCAAGATATAATTCTACTTTAGTTCCTGGGCGATGAAATTCGTGAAAGTAACAGTCTGGATGTCTCATATTTTGTTATTTATTTACTTAATTTACCTTAGAAAAAATTGCTTTGACAACAGTGTTTATTGAGAATAATTATGCAAAGTTACGGATAATTTTTGGATTGACAAAATCGGCGATGAAAATTTCTTGTAAATTCATGAATCATTTTGCCTGTTAATTTGTAATTTAGCACCCATGAAAAGAGCATTATTTGTAAGCATTCTTCTTCTTCTTTCGAGCATGATTTATTCCCAAGGGGATACCGCAAAGATGGTCTTTGACACCACAGATGTTGAGCAAAATTTTCTTGGCAAATGCTATTATTATTCCCATAAATTAGGATTCCCAATAGATACCATTACCAATGAAAACCTGTATAAGACGGCTTGCCTTTGGCTCCTGACGCCATATCACTGGGGCGGCAGATCGAAGAAGGGAATAGACTGTTCGGATTTTGCCTCCATTATATATGACAGTTGTTATAATATCAATATTTCGGGTGCCTGCGATGACATTTACAGGGATGTATTTCCAATCAAAAAATCTGAATTAAGGGAGGGAGATTTGTTGTTTTTCAAGATTCACAGTCGCTCTATTTCTCATGTCGGGGTATATCTTGGCAAAAATAAATTCATCCATGCCAGCTCTGCCAAAGGCGTTGTGGTGAGTGATTTGGATGAACCTTATTATAAGAAATTCTTCTTTTCAGCAGGGAGGCATAAGTGTTTTTAGACAATTCAGAATCATTTTTATTTCTTTGACTTAATATGACAACAAAAAAGTTGTCATACATATAACTACCGTGTACCCACATCTTTTAAATTAAAAAAAGCAATAATGAATATTGAACAAGGAATTTTGAATATTGATTTAGAAGGTTAAATTTAGAAGAAAAGAAGTCAGCATACAACTATATTCATCGTTAACGAACTTCAATATTCAAAATTCCTTGTTCAATATTCATTATTCTTTTCTTCCTTTTTCCTTAATAAAAAGATGTGGGTACACGGTAGACATATAAGGAGTGCTTTTAGCTTGATGAAATATTAAATCAGATACCCCAATGGCTCTTAAAGCTGCTTTTCATGTAATAAATTGCTTTTAAAAAGCTAAGGAAACTTCCCTTTGCACTGTCGGACGCTCGCGGAAGCAAAAGGTAACTGTAAGTTGATTGGCGCACATGCGCCCGTACAAAAGGAAGCTTCCCTCTGCATCGGCGCATGTGCGCGGAAGCAAAAGGTAACTGTAAGTTGACCCGCGAAGGCTCGCCGAAGGCAAAGGTAGCTTCCCTTTGTATCGGCGCACGCTCGCCGATACAAAGGGAAGCTACCTTTGCCTTCGGCGCAAAAACGAGGATTTATTTTACAGTTTTCTTTCTTGAGAACACTCATAACCCAATTTTTCCCTACTTTTGCATCCAAAATACAGGATTAGAAATTATTAAAAGAAATGGAATTAGAGAAAACGTTAATCTTAAATCAGCTTCAGATAAAGCAAAAGGTGAATAGAATCGCTTACCAGATTTATGAGGATAATTTTGAAGAATCTGAAATAATCATCGCCGGCATTCATCATGGGGGATATAAATTCGCAAAAAGAATCGTTGATGCTTTGAAAGAAATCGCTCCATTAAAAGTCAGTTTGATAGAAGTCATTCTCGACAAAGAAAATCCTTTCAACGAGGAGGTCAAACTGTCGGGCAGCGATATTGAAAATTCAAAATCTTTTAATGGCAAGGTCGTAATTCTGGTGGATGATGTTTTGAATTCCGGAAAGACGCTCATCTATGCTATGAAGCCTTTCCTCGAAATGCCGCTGAAGAAATTGAGAATCGTAGTGCTCGTGAATCGTAATCATAAAAGGTATCCGGTAAGCCCTGATTTTTCTGGTATCAATCTTTCGACAACTTTGCAGGAGCATATTTTTGTGGAATTAAATGAGAAGGAAGATTCGGTTTATCTCGGTTAAAAAAAGGATATAAGGGTATAAGGGTATAAGGGTATAGGGGTATAAAGGGTATAAGGATATAAGGGTATAAGGATATAAATAAAAATGTTTTTAATAAAAATGACTGTCGGTTTGTATATACCTCAAATTGTTTTAAAATGTAAAAACTGTGAAGGCTTGTCATTCCGACGAAGGAGGAATCCTATCCATATTTCAATAGGATTCCTCCTTCGTAGGAATGACAAGCCGCAACTTGGTTTATATAACCCGACAGTCATTTTAATAAAAATGTCAAATAACTCTACATCCATATCCATTATAAATCTCTGCCATATACCCATATACCTATATACCATATACCTATATACCTATATACCCTATACCCCTATACCCTTATACCTTTGAAAAATGAAAAATAAAATCTTTACGCTCGTATTTCTTTTGACATCATGCTTCATGGCTCATGCGCAATATGCCTTTTATTTTAATGACAATATCCCCGTCGTCGTCAATGGCGATACCCTCGTGATGCCTTGGGCAGGCGGCTTGAATTGTCCGCAATTCTCTGCCATAGATTTGAATGGCGATGGCATAAAAGATTTGTTTGTCTTTGACCGCGATGCCGGTAAAGTAATTACCTTTATTAATTCCGGAATTCCAGGGCAGATCAGTTACCGATATGCTCCGCAATATCAAATAAAATTTCCCCAAGGAATGCAATACTGGACCTTGCTGGCAGATTATAATTGCGATGGGAAGGCAGATATTTACACCTATAATATTCAGGTGGGCGGTGCTGGTATTACCCTTTACCGAAACGATTATGACAACATTACCGGACTGCATTTTACACTTGTCACAAGTACTATCAGGACAATATGGAATACCCAGAATGAAAATTTATATGTAAGTCCCGTGAACCTCCCAACAATGGTTGATATGGATGGTGATGGTGATGTAGATATCTGTTCATTTGACACGCAGGGAAATATTATTTATTACCATCAGAATATGAGCCTGGAAGACTGGGGAACATGCGATAGTATAGACTTTAAGACCCAGATTTCTTGCTGGGGAAATTGTGGAACCAACAGCAATGCGAACTGCTTTGAATTAAATCAGCAATGCCGCTTGGACCCCTATCAAATGGATACTACTGTAGATAGAATGAAACATAGTGGTGGTTCATTGCTTGCATTGGAATTGAATGGCAATGGCACCAAGAGCATGATTGTGGGCGATGTGGTATCATCAACTTCCTGTGCCATATTCAATGGAGGAACTCCTACTGCTGCGAATATTGATTCACAAGATTGTCATTATCCTCGTTTGGACACTCCTATATATATACATACTTTTCCTGCCTGCTTTTATGTGGATGTCAATAATGATGGAGTTCGTGATTTAATCTGCGCCCCGAATGCATCAGGAGTTTCTGAAAATACAAACGGGGTATGGTATTTCAAGAACGCAGGAAATGAAAGTATTCCGGATTTTAAATTCCAGACAGATGCCTTTCTTCAGAATCAAATGATAGAAGTCGGTCAAAACTCCATGCCTGTCTTTGTAGATATTGATGGCGACGGACTTAAAGATTTAATCATTGGGAATTACGGTTATTACGATACCACAGGCATCTATCAATGCGGCTTATCTTATTATCGCAATACCGGCACGGCTACACAGCCTGCTTTTACTTTAATTACCAGGGATTTCGCAGGCTTGATGCAATATCATCTTAACCAGGGAGCATGCGCTACCTTCGGAGATATTGATGGCGATGGCAAACCGGATATGATCGTGTCGGATACTGGTGGCATTTCTGGCGGTTGGATTGCTTTCTTCAAAAACAACTCTGCTACCGGATACCCGATGACATTTGATAATCCGGTTCGCACTTATCAGAATATCGCTTGTGCGGGTTATTCCACCCCACAATTGATAGATGTGGATCGTGATGGTAAATTAGATTTATTAATTGGAAATATCTTTGGCAAGTTAAGTTATTATCACAATGACGGAACTCTTACTAACCCTGTATTTAATTTGGTAACCGCCAATTTCGGAGGAGTGCATGTGAAGCAATATTCTACCGGATATTCGATTCCATTTATGTTTGACAGTGCAGGTTCTTATCGGTTAATGGTGGGAAGCGAGCGTGGCGCTATCTATTATTACAGCAACATTGATGGTAATCTCGGAGGCAATTTCACACTTCTTGATTCAGTGTTTAATTATAATTCAATGAACACCTTCGATGGCACAAGAGTCGCTGTATTCGGGGCGGATATTGATGGTGATGGCAAGATGGATCTGATCACCGGAAATCAATTAGGCGGAGTTAATATTTACGTTACCCGAAACTATTCAAACACCAATTCTTCAAATAACATTCAACCTATTGCTTATGTCTTTCCAAATCCATCTGCGAATACATTTTCCATTAAAGTCATAGGTGTTAATTTATCAATTGAAGGCTTGAGAATTTATGATTTGTTAGGGCAGGAAGTTGAGAATATTCCAGCGACATCAACCTCCAATGAAATTACATTCGATAGCCGCCACCTTGCAGATGGCATGTACTTCGGAACAGTTTCATTAAACACTAATCAAACAGTTACTGTAAAGATAATAGTTCAACACTAATTTGCAATATACAAAACAATTATGTCCATAAACCGTCATCATAAAGAAACAGAAAAACAAGAGGAATTTAAAGACCTTGGCTTCGGAACACGGGCTTCGGAAGGTGGTACTCGCCTGCTCAACCAGGACGGAACATTCAACATAGAGCGTCGAGGATTGAAGGACGGCTGGACTGTGAATATCTATCATTCTCTGATCACGATGACCTGGACTAAGTTTGGTCTTTTGGTTTTTTCATTTTACATCATTGCCAATCTTATTTTTGCGTGTCTTTATTTGATTGCAGGGACGAATAATCTGGAAGGTGCTGCGGGTATTTCTATGATGGACAAGTTCCTTGATGCATTCTTTTTCAGCGCCCAAACTATTACCACGGTCGGCTATGGAAAAATGAATCCTAACAGCATATTTGCTAACTCCATCGCCGCCGCCGAATCCATGTTTGGGTTGATGGGTTTTGCTTTCGCTACGGGGCTTCTCTATGGTCGCTTCTCCCGTCCTGTGGCGAAAATCTTATACAGTCATCATTCCATTATTGCTCCATATAAAGACCATACAGGCTTCATGTTTCGCTTCGCAAACGGCAGAAGGAATGCTCTTATAGAGATTGAATGCCAGGTAGTTTTTTCATTGAATAAAAATATTAATGGCAAGTCAACCCGAAGCTTTCATACCCTTCCATTGGAGCGCGACAAAATTAATTTCCTGTTTTCGAGTTGGACAATTGTCCATCCAATTAATGAAGAAAGTCCGCTGTATCATTTGACTCAAGACGACTTGATCAAAGCCGAAGCGGAGGTAACTATTCTCGTCAAAGCATTTGATGACAGCTTCAGTCAGACAGTTTATTCCCGAAGTTCATACAAGGCGAATGAAATGGTGGTAGGTGCGAAATTTTCTAACATTCATGGCAGAGAAAAGAACATGGCTTATGTTGACCTGCATCGTCTTGATGAATTCGAGAGGGTAGAATTGCAAGTGCTGGCAGAATACTAATTGGTACAATATCCCATTGTACTCTTTACCCACAAAATTCCCATTAAACCAAAAGGGTAGAAAAATGTTGAGCATCTTTTGAAAATAGCTGAACAAAAAGTCAAAATATGTCCTGATAAAAAGAAAATATGTGGACATAAAACCATTTTATGTCCTCATAAAACCAAAACATGAGGACATAAAATTAAAACATGAGGACATAAAGCCAAAATATGATGTCATAAAACCAAAATATGTGAACATAAAATAAGAATATGTGCATATAAAATGAAAATATATGCATATAAAACCAAAATATGACCAGCTAAAAACAGCAAATAAGTATATAAATCAAGTAGTTAAACGTAAATCATACTATTTCTAACTACAAAACCGCCTGAGACAGATATGGCAGTTTGGAATCTTAAAAAAAAATTGTCTTTAAAATTTTGCTTACATTATCTGTTCTGTCTGTGTTAATCCGTATTCTATTTTTGTAAACGGACAGTCTTTTCTTTAAAAACAAATAATAAAGGATAAAAGATTAGACACAAAAAAGCCCCTCCAAATGGAGAGGCTTCTTTTTTATTAAACTTAGCCTTTTGAATTAGTTGGCTATTTTGCCAGACAAACTTTGATTGTTGTTGCTGATGGAGATTAAATAAATTCCTTTAGGAAGATTTTCAGAATTGAATTCAATCTGATTAGTTCCCTTAACAGTAGTCATGGAGACATTATTTACTTGTCTTCCCATTACATCATAAAGGGTGGCCGTAATATTTTCAGCATTATTATCATTGATAAAAATATTCATCGTTCCTTTAGTATTGTCGTTATATATATTGAGAATACTAAAACTATTATCGCCAATCATTATAGGAACTAAGTCAGATTTTGTAGAGTTCCCATTATAATCTGTTTGAGTCAATTGATAGAAACTTAATCCTTGGAACGGAGAATTATCAACAGCAGAATAATTAAGCAACTGATCACTGTTTCCAGCACCTGCAACCTCGGCTACAAAACTATATTCACTTTGGTCTTTTGTCTTTGAAATCGTGAAATAATCGTTATTTAATTCAGAAGATGTAGTCCAGTTTAAATCAACATTTTTACCATCATACGCTGCTGTAAATTTTAATAACTCTATTGGTAATGGCTGTGGATTCAAACCTGATTTTGTTAGTGCCCAAGGCGAGCAATGATTCATTTTTGAAACTTTTACATAACCACCGGTTATTGCATTACTTACCAAGGAAGGTTGACTTGCCTGACTTCCACCAGGTGCATAAACTGCATAAGGAGACATCCATCCTGTATTTGATGCCACATACCTTTGTGCTTTCATAGGTGAATTAGGTCCGGTTGATGTATCACCATTTGCTGGTCTTTCATTATAAGAATAATGGAATGTAACATCAATATTATTCGCGGTAGAAACCAAAGGAGCATCAATTTGCCAGAATCTATTAACCATATTAGCGCTATCATTAACATGCCCACTTGTTGAATCTCTGATTTGGGAAACGGTTGGTGGATAAGGCATGTGTCCATTGTGAGGAGGAGCATAAGTGGCTATTTGAAGATTAATATCTGTTGTTGCGCTGTTGTTTTTTACTACAACAGGTATATAGACACCGCTACTATTGCCAAAAGGAAATGTATTTACATTAGTACCACCATGTAAAACTGTCCAATTAACTGCTGCATAATTATTAGTATCTTCTGCTAAGATATATCCATAAGGTGAAATGGTATTTGTCGAAATTGCACTACTTGCATTGCTTCCAATTGTCAAAAGATTATGATTCAAGTTTAATACACCAGTCGTTAAATTTAAATTATTACTGATAGTGGTAGCTGCATCTAATCTTACAGTAGGGTTATTATAAGAATTGATATTAATAATATCAAATGGAGTAGTGCTGCTCAAACTATCCTTTACACAGAATGTAGTATTTGTAGGAGTATTTGCATCACCAAACTGGAATGGTCCAGAAATGGTTTTTGTGCCTGTTCCATTATAAATTCTTAAATCATTTCCTCCGCTACCGCTTGGAGCCAATGTCCCTGAATTCGCTTTTTCAAAAACAATATTGCAGGTACCATTAGTATTATTATACTCAAGGTTAGAAGAGGCATCTATATCCAATACTGCATTTGTATTACTTGATGTCGCACTGGTATTTAATATTAATTCTGAGGGCACAGGCGAAGAATTGATAGGATTATTATCATCAATAGTAAGAGTTGCTCCTCCACTTACGATTACCTGTGAAGCAACTGACAATTTATTATTTAAAATAAGTAAGGAAGAAGATGGTCCATTATTTGTAATACTATTACCAGAAGATGTACCGATAGTATCAGGATAAGAATAATAATCCAAAATAAATTGACCATTATTTGTAATGGAATAATTACCTCTTAATAACCATCCCCCATTCAAATCCAATGCCGCTGTAGATGGAATTGTGAATGCACCGGATGACCTGACTGTTGAAGAATCCTGACTCAGTAAGAAAGTACCATTCAATAATTCTAAATTATTAGCTACAGAAATAATATCTTCTTGACCGTAACCATTTCCAGCAATATTTTCTAACACAGTTGTATTATCACTGCCTTTATTAATCGTTAAATTGTAGAAAGGAGTATTACAATATCCGAAAATTGAATTACCTCCGCTACTATAAGTTGAATTGTTTCCAGCCGGTGTACTGGTATAATCAACCCAAGATTGATATCCTCCGGAGCCTTCGAAATAAACGATGCTGTGATTAGGAATGAACGTGGCAGAGTTTCCAGGATTAAAACCATATCCACCGTTCCAGAAATCTCCATAGATTGATAAACTTCCGCATTGGAAACAATTATTTCCATCTGCAATTGTCAATGAATCTCCATCACCAAAAAGCCATAAGTTTCTACAAACAGCAGCAGTTGCCGAACTATCCTGATTAATTACTGGCATATATTCATAATATCCATTGATTATACCCAAATCTCCCTCAATAAATGCATCCGTTGTAGATGTCGGAACTCCACCGCACCAGTTTAATGCATTAAACCAGTTATTGCTATTACCACCAATCCATGTGCCTGGTTGCTGACCTGTCAAAACACTTATTGAAAGGCTAGCTGAACCTGTTGAATTACCACAACTATCCACAGCATATACGGTAAGAGTAGCAGAGGAAAGATCACCGAATGCTACTGATATTGTTTGACTTCCCTGACCAATAATGGTATCTCCCTGATAACCTCCAAGATTATCATTTGGGTGGGTCCATTGTTCGCTTTGAATGTAAGATGGATTGATTGTCCAATAATATGAGGTAGCATTAGTACAAGAAGGAGTGGAATAATTTGCCTGACTAAAATTACATATTGATCCTGGTCCGTAAATGTTAGTAGGAGTTGAAGGCAATGGTGCAAGTGTAATAGTGTCATGAGTGGATGTTCCCTGGCATCCTGAAGAATTCGATACATATACAGAATAACGGGTCGTATTAGCCGAAGGAGTAACTATCCAAGGATTAGTAGTAACATTAGTCAAAATCGCGGTATCGTTCCTATACCAGGTATAGTGTTGCCCTGTAGAAGCTGTTAATATAAGACTATGCCCTGAACATATCGTATTGGCAGTAGAAGTTATAGTAGCTACACTGGAGCTTATAGTGATATTTTCAACAGTATCTGCACCTATAGTGGAAGGGCTACTGGCAATAACTCTAATACTGTAACCAGTTCCTAAAGGAGTATTACTTGGTATAAAACCATGTATTGTCCCTGATGTAGTAGATGTTAGAGTACCGAGCGTCGTATAAGTTGAAAAATTTCCAGAGGAATTAGATAATTCTGCTGTAAACACATTCAAATTATTATATGAGCCTGCAGCATAATATGGAACCATGATGCTATCGCCAGGGCACCATGGGTTATTTGCCAGAGACTGTGCAGGTAATGTATTCAGATTAGCTCCAAGTACATAAGTGAAAGTAACGGTAGCCTCACTGATACATACCGTAGTATTTGGAGAAAGAGTAAGTGTATCAATACCTTGAAAATGATAAGCTGCTATCAAACCCGCTACACTGTTATTGGTCAATGAAAAGGTATAAGTACCCCCGCAATAACAATTCCCAGTCGGATAATAGGTACCCATCGTCCACCCGTTAATGGCTACTCCTACATAAGTATCCCCGCAATCAGCTTCACAAACAGAAACTGTACAACCTGTAATTGTTGCACCGGAAGGAAGCGGATCAATAAAAGGTTTTTTGCCAGCAAACCAACCACTGCAATTGGAGCAGTTCCAGGCGATGGCATCGGTGTCACCGGGATAATAATTGTACCATGGATTATATGCGCAGGCATATTCATCACCATAGGTGTTGAAACCACAAAGGGAGCACCAACCACCATGCCACCGCACAGATGCAGATACTGTTAGAGCTTTCGTGTTATTCGCCGTGGCGAACAAAACACAGATAAGGGCGACTTGTAATACTTTTTTCATAGGAATTATTTTTTGTTATATTAATATCTATTTATGATTAATTCAGGGTACAAAGTTACATAAAAAAATATTACCCAACAAAAAAAAAATGCTATTTATTAACAAATAAATGTCATAACATTTATTTTTTATTGACCCTGATTTAATGAAAAGATAATGCTGCTATGTTTTGAAAGGCTTATAAAACGTGGCATTCAGAGAATATTAATCTTCATCAAAACTTAATTTTGGGGATAGATGAAGGGAATGTTGATAGTACAAAATATTTTTTTCTTTTTTGAGCAAAATATTAACATTTGGGAAATATTAGGGGAATAATCGGGTAAAATAACTTTTATTAAGACAGAAAATAGTTGACCATACTAATAGGAGTCTCGAAGAATTTTTACAAAATTCATTTGATATTTTTCCAATTAATTCACAAAAAAAAATCCTCCCGATGATGCATCGGAAGGAGTGTCTGAACAGGGATTTTATTATTTATATGCTATTTAGGAATCTTGGGGTTCATTACACTCTGTTCCTAAATTCTCCGCATCTTTCATTGTATAAAGTTTATGTTCTGTGATACCTTTCAGTACTTCTCTAATGCGAGTTTCAAGGTCTGAATTAAATGCCGACGGCATTGAGTTTTCAGTGGTTTCAGTGGTTTCCATAATTTAATTTTTTTTAATAAACCTGCAAGGTTCAGCAACACCTTGCAGGTTTGATTTCAGATTTTTATTTTTTTTATTTCTTATTCACAATCTTTTAAACGCCCTTCACAGTGATCCAAGCGACATCGGAAAAAAAGCCGGTGCGGGCATTGTTTAAATTATAAATCGCCTGGTAGCCCCATAGCGCACTTGCGCCAACGGCGGGCAAAGTGCTCATATCATCATAAGTCGGTTTAGTGGTTTTATCCAACGCTACCATACCTTTGCCATCTGACCAGTTTTTCTGGAATTCTATGGCATCATAAACACTTTTTACGACCTTCAATTCCGGATGACCACCGGCAACCAAATCCCAACGGATATAAGGCTTTGCCAACGTAGGGTCAATGGTCGAATGTCCTGCTTCAATACCTAAATATTCGCCATCGGTAATCGTGTAAATACTCTTCAAGGCTTTAATTCTGCGGGCTACTTCACGATACCTTTCTACAATTCCTGGCTCAACATCGGTCGGGGGTGTTGAAACATCAATGCCAGTGGGCCATGCAGAGATGGAACTCCCCGTCCCATAAAGCATTTCTTCACCCTTCGATGTCCATCTTTTACTATAACTCGGACCATCAACATGCTTGGTAGCATAATAGCGCACATAAGCGGCATCATTGATGATTGGAGTAACATCAGCAGTGATGAATTTGTACTTCGTAGCCAAAGCACCGGGAAAGTTCAAAGCCAGTTTATCCAACTGGTCTGCCAGCTTCGGAATGTTCTTTTCCACAAAATCATGGGGCTTATCAATTAAAGCTAATACTATCGAGAAAGGTCTTTCACCAATCATGATAATTTTGCTTTCGTTTCTTTCTCTTCCAGTCATTTCATGGAATGGAATTTTCCGGTCTCTGTCAAAGGAAATTTCTTCAATGATACCGCGACTTTTTCTTTCTCTTTCCATCAACTCAATGAATGGAATCATGCTATCCTTAGGATTAGCTAAAATTTCTTGAATGCTTAAATTTTTCATCTTTTAAATTATTAATTATTGTTTAATGTATTATATATCATCGTATTATTACAAAAAATATTCTCCCGCCAACGTCAGGGGGACGAAAACTTCCGCCAAGTTTCAGGAAACTTCCGCCAAGTTCATCAAAACTTTCTTCAGGGGGAAGTGTTACTGAAGTAAAAACACTTCCCCCTGAAGCAAAAACACTTCGCCCTGAAAGAAAAACACTTCCCCCTGAAGTAAAAACATTTCCCCTTGGAGAAAGTTTTGATGAACTTGCGCCAAGT
>JABDAW010000022.1:23967-24546 GCA_013288905.1 Bacteroidota bacterium
CTTCCCCATAGCGCTCGGGGGGATGGCATAATTCCAGGAAAATGCCATCTTGTATTTGACAGATTTCCTTTGCTTAAAGTTGTAGAATTTTTATTCCCCATCACCAGCCATTTTGACGAAGTTTCCCATAGAACAGGGCTTCCCAATAAAAGCGGAATTCATTGCTTTTAATCGGGTAAAGAGGGCTGACCATGAGATAGCCCTTTTAGTCAAAATGGTTCGTATATTTTGAAGTAACATGTATGCAATGCCGATGTGATGGATTGGAAATTCAATGCGAAGGATTGGAAATCCTTCTCCCCCGCCTGTCGTGGTGTGGTTTGAATTTTTATCTGTCATCGAATTTGGCATTGGATATATTTAATTAGAGGATGCAATATTAAACATTCTATGGAGAATGTAATTTTAGAATTAATTTATTTGGCAACCTTCCTGGTTACCACATTTGTTCCATCAGAAAGCCTTACAAAATAAAGCCCCTGAGCATATTCGCTGACATCAATCTTAGTCATGTAAGCAGAATTCTGCGGAATGATTTCCGAATAGAGCATTTCGCCAAGAGTATTGTAAACAGTGATG
>JABDAW010000022.1:24556-25992 GCA_013288905.1 Bacteroidota bacterium
GTGATGTTCAGAGCATTTGCATTCATGCCCTCCCAGTCAATAATCAATTCATCCTTGACAGGGTTCGGATAGATTTTCACATTGGAATTAAGGGAATAAGAAGGCAAGCCCGTGCTCCATGAAATATTGATATTGTCAATGTACAAATCATTCCCAAAGCCGCTTATATCAAGGAATTGAAACTGCATTCCCGCCATGCCCGACAAGGCATTCAGGTTCACGGTCTCCGTCCTCCATTGGGTATCTGCGGGGAAGAATTCATTCAGGTTTTGCGGAGCCGTTGCAAGGATGCTGCCACCTTTGTAATAAACATTCGTGAAGGTGTTGCCGCAATCATTGGTTGCATTAATGATCAAAGTATCCGAAAGCACTGCTGTCTGGCTGCAATAGGCAACATCGAAAGTCAATTTTGTGATGCCTGTTGCAGGAATATCAATGGCAGGAGTTTCCAAAGCATCGCCCTGGCAGGTGTAATTATAATTACTGAAATATGCCGAATGCAAACTGGCGCCGTAAGCCCCAAAATTGCTCTGGCTCCAGGTAGGGCTGTTGGTAGGATTAATGGAAGTCCAGGAGCCTGGAAGGAATTGCAGCGTGTCCTCAAAGTCTTCTGTGACGGGCAAAGTGGATGAGGCAGGATTAATGACATGAATGAAACTTGTTTTGGTCAATGTATCATTTGTAGTTCCATTAGTTACCCAAAGAGTAACCGGATAAATGCCGGTATTGGAATAGGAAACGACAGGATTCTGAAGGTTGGAAGTTGAGATATTTCCACCGGTAAAAGACCAATTCCAGGTGTTGTTATCATAGAGCGACTGATCGGAAAAATGAATGCTCTGACCAGGGCAAATAGTGTCTTTATCGGCATAGAAATAGGCAACGGGATTCATCACACTTGGCACGAATAGCGGGCATTGCCAGATCCCCCTGCCATACGTTGCGGCGAGGATTGTGTTGGAAGTATAATTGATGCTCAATTCAGGCACCCTGACATTCGGAAGCCCATTGCTGAATGGAATCCAATCGGTCATCGTGGTATCGGTGTAATAGATCCCGACATCAGTGCCGATATAAAGACCATGATTTCCGCCCTGCTGAATGGCGATGCAGTCAATCGGAATATTCGGCAAAGTGCCTGAAATATTCGTCCAGGCATTGACGCCTATGCCTCCTGTAACAGTTTTATAAACCTTCTGTCCGTTATGATCGAAAGTGAAGGTAGCATAGACGATGTCGGGATTGTAAGGATCCACGGCAATGGAGGTCATCGCGATAGAATCCGCAGGCAGATTATTAGTCACTTCGACCCATGTATTGCCGCCGTCGATTGTTCTTAGAATATGATTGTTATTTCCGATGTAGATATAGCCAGGATTGCTCTTTGCAATTGCCATTGTGGTAAGTGTAAAGTTGTTTCCGGCAGAATGCAGGGT
>JABDAW010000023.1 GCA_013288905.1 Bacteroidota bacterium
TAACAAAGAATCAAAAAGCAATTAGATTTAAAGACCAATTAATGGAAATTGGAATCCTTTCCAAACTACTATTCTTTGGTTACCGGATCAAGGTAATATATCCCTTCTGAGAAATCATTTTTTCATTGGTATCAATGGCAGTAAAGATGTAATAGTAAGTTCCATCAGGAGCATTGGTACCTCCATCAATAGTTCCATCCCAAAGATATTTCGGTTGGAAACTCTCAAATAATTTTGTTCCCCAACGGTTAAAAATTTCTATATGATAATTGGTGAAATCTCCCTCTGCAACAACATTAAAATAGTCATTAACACCATCCCCGTTAGGGGTGAAAACATTTGAACCTGCCAGATAGCAGCTATCAGCAATAACTTCCATGCTAATGGTATCAGGAAGGCTGGCACATCGGGCATTGGGATTAGAGGTGATGAGGCGAAGATTAAAAGTCCCTGCATGATCATAAATTGCAGACGACTGATTAGCATCTGTGCTGTATTGACCATTACCAAAGTCCCAGTATGAGTTTGTTCCGTTGTTACTGCTATTGGTAAGACTAATTACTAAAGGAATGCAGCCGTTTAGAGGAGTTCCGCTGAAGTTACTGGTCACATGTATGGAATCATCTACCGAAATATAATTATTCCGAATAGCGGTATCAGCAATCCTTCCGCAGATAGAGGTATCATTAATGGAGATTAATTTTACAGTAAACAAACCTGAGTCGGTGAAAGTATGAGTGACATTCATTTGATTGCTGATAGAGTTGTCGCCAAAGTTCCAGATATAACTCATTCCATTGGTACTGTTATTGGTGAACTGAACCGTCAGAGGATTGCATCCAAACAAAGTATCCGCAGTGAAAGAACTAAAAATAACAGGAGGTGCAATGACTGATAGATTGTTGAGTGAAATAGTATCATTACATCCCCCTGTATTCGATGCCACCAAAGTAACTGAGTAAACACCGACGGCGGTATAGGTAGTATTTGGATTGGTAGAAGTACTCGTATTTTGATTTCCAAAATTCCAAAAATAGACATTGGCATTAGAACTTGTATTGTTGAAATTAACCGTGAAAGGAACACAACCTGTCATTGTATCTGTAGTAAATGATGCAATAGGTTTGGGATATATGGTAACATAATTATTTTGAATTATGGAATCCTTAAAAGTGCCACATGTATTGGTATTGGTGGTGATTAGTTTAACTGAATAGGAACCCGTATTGATATAAGAGTGGACAGGATTCGCAAGAGTACTGAAACTGTTATCGCCAAAATACCAAAGATAGGTGGAAGCATTAGTACTGGTATTATTAAAATGAACAACAACAGTATCACACCCCACTAAAGGCGCGGCAGCAAAGGAACTTGTTATCGAATTATTGGATTCTGAAATTGTAATACTATCTGTTGAAGAACATCCGATTGAATCTCTAACCATAAGATAATATACTCCCGGTTGATTGACAATTTTATGACTGGTAAAGTCAGTTCCAGGAAGCCATTGGTAACTTGTCATCCCTGAATTACCGGAAAGAATCAATGAATCGCCAGGGCAGAGAATAGTATCGGTTGTTGTTATAGATGCATTTGTATTTGATTCATATAAATTAACAAAAGAAGTAGTCGTTATGTTGCAAGTTGTTATGGAACAGGAAAAAGTTCCTCCATTATGAACATACTGCGACCAGCTATTTCCGGATAGAGGAGCATTCCATTGTATGGTGCTTCCAGGATTAGAAATTATATTTAATAAAATAGAATCGCCATGACAAAAAGCTGTGCTTGGCAATGTCTGAATGTAAGGAGTATTATATTGATCCAGTTCCAATTCATTAGAAACAAGGACGCATCCATTACTGTCCATAACTATGCAGTAATAGATACCCGGATCAGAAGCATAAATCAAGTTTGTATTACCACCGATAGGTCCATCTGGTCCTTGCCAAACAAAACTTCCATTACCAGAACAAACAAATTGTGCAGAATCATTTGGGCATATAATTCCACTTGATGGATGGATAGTTATTGCAGGCTGCTGGTTGCTGCTAATGTTGATTGAAGCAGTACTTGTGCATCCTCCCGGATTGGTAACGGTTAAATAATATTCAGCAACTGTTGATACCCAAATGTTATTACTATGACTGGAATTACTCCAGATAAAATTTGTCCCGCCGGAAGCGGTAAGCACGGTAGAATCCCCCGGACAAAAGAAAGTATTGCCGGTTATTGCAGCTACAGGAACTTGTGATACATTGACATAAATACTTTTGGAAACCACGACCGTGTCAGTATCACATAATGTGGCTCTTGCAACTAATGCTGTGATGGTATATAATCCCGATTGTGTGGGATTGAAAGTATTGCCATCATAAGGGAAAGTATAACAGGTAGTAGTAACCGAGGTATAATTGAAATTTGCCGGAGTCACTGTCCAGAATATTAAAGGATTATCAGGATTGGAACTGACGGAATAAGGGTCATAAGCTATATTTGGAGAACAATAGTTTGTACCTGTTGGATTAGAAATAGTATCATATACAAATACTGAAAAAGGATTTCCGATACAAATGGAAATAGTATCAATAGCACCAGAGCCTGTGTCCTGCATGCATTTCATTGCAGGTACAATCGGCACAAGAGCACTGTCAATTACTACAATGATGTTATTCCTGTTTGTACATCCAAAGGAATCTTTCACGTTGAAATAATAATTGCTGGAATGAGTAACCAAATAGGTTGAATCATTAATCGGACCGTTAGTCCAGAAATATTGGTTCGTTCCAAAGTTGCCGCCCGTAATAAGCACTTGTGTCGGAGCACACACTACAACTTCATTAGTTATTGATGCATTGGTATTGACCCCCTGATTATCTGAAATAGTTGGCTTTGGAGGATTAGGATGAACAATTACATAGATGGAATCTGATGAAACAATACATCCATCTGCAGTAGTTTGCTGAACCCAATACAAACCTGTTGTTGAAACAGATGAAAGACTGGAATTGGTGCCTCCATTGGACCATAAATAATTAAATTCAGGACCAAGAATAGAGCAGGTATTGGATTGGGTATTAAGAGTCCCGGTCCCACAAAACCGAACGGTATCCTGGTTTAATGGAAGAATCTTTACTCCCTTCACATCCCGGTTGCAGGAGGAATCGGTTCGAGCATAATAATCATAAGGCTGCCTGTTTAGATCAATTGCATTCGCGATAAATATATCACTGTTTCCATTAGATAGTAATCGTTCATATTCTTTGTAATGAGAATCGCCGCAATAAGAATTTGAACAGCCATCTAAAGAATCCAAGCCATATCCAATAAAATTTGACGATCTTACAGGAAAGAATAACTGCTGGCTAAAACTTCCTGTAAGCAAAACATTTTGCGAAGCATCAACAGCAATTCCAGAACCATTATCATCTTGCTGACCTCCTATTTGGCGGCTCCATTGCCATGTTCCTGAAGAATTCCATTTTGAAACAAATATATCCCATTGACCAACACTGTTAAACGTTCCTTGTCCGTAATAATCCGCATAATCGTTTAGGCGGCATTCAAAATTCCCAACCACATAATAATTGTTAGAAGCATCAACAGCAATATCCTTTGATGTAATACCCCCATTCGAACTACTTGCAGAAGACCATTGCAATTCTCCCTTTGTATTAAATTGTACGATAAATATCCTGTTGAGATAGGATGAGCTTAGTATTGAATTATTTATTAAATCAAAAAAAGTAATATCACCTTCAAAGTCCCCGACAATCGTTGGATTTCCATAATTATCAACAATAATTCCGCGTGGAATATCTAACCCGCCCCCTCCCATTCTTCTGAACCAAAGCGCATTGCCATTAGCATCATATTTCAAAAGGAATATTGCATTATACATTTCATTTGGATATTGTTGATCAAATGTAATGGTATCGCTGAATTGTCCTGTTATATAAATCTCACCTATGTTATCGCAAGCCACGCCAAGTCCCCTGTCTGTATATGCTCCTGAACCTTTCTTAGCCCATAGAAAATTTCCATTAGAATCCAGTTTGGTTGTGAATACATTCACACAACTATCAATCCCAACAAGATTATAATTACCAAAACCTGCTGTATCTTTAAATTGACCCGTAACGATTACATTGCCTTTGAAATCAACCGCAATGCTATTTCCAATATCGCTTGAACTACCACCACAACTTCTAACCCAAAGGCAGTTTCCATTAGGGTCATATTTTGCAATAAATACATCTTGAATCCCAGCCGAAACTATTGAAAAAGGACCAAAATAAGCAGTATCATAAAAGTATCCTGTGATATAACTGTTACCATGAGGATCAACCTTAATAGCGGTAGGGCGATCCGTACCCGCTCCGCCAGCTTTCACAGCCCAAACGAATTGACCATGTGAATTTAATTTGGTAACATAAATATCAGTAGAACCGGCAGAATGCAAAGTTGTAGTTCCAAATGAAGCTGTAGTTGTGAAATATCCTGTGGAATAAGAATTGCCATTCGCGTCAGTAGCAATACTGATGCCCTCATCAATGGTAATGCCGCCGGCACCTTGCACCCAAAATTGCTGGGCTACGCAAGTGAAAAGAGAACAATAAAAGGTAAAAAGTAAAAGAAGGTATTTTTGGTACATGGGTTAAAATGTGGGATTAATGGTATTCTGACTCTCAATGGGTGATTTTAAAAACATACCTTCTACGAGAATATAATGAATTGGTTTCAAATTCTGCATCAACCTTAATGAAATTGCCATTCCTCCATGGAATATTTGCATTATATAATTTCCCTGTATAAAAGACTTCTTTCATAATTGTATTATTAAAAGTTTGATGAAAGTCCCAGAGGGACGGTCTTTTGGTAATAAAATAGTTTTTGAATAAGGAATAAGTCCCGGAGGGACGACCTTTTGTAATTAATACAGAATAATAGGAAAGGTACTCTCTCTCGGACCGAATTATGAAAGAAGCTAATGTAACGATTTTTAAACAAGATGGAATTGCAACCCTATCCATACCAACCCAGACCCTATCCAGAGCAACCGAGACCCTATCCAGAGCAACCGAGACCCTATCCAGAGCAACCGAGACCCTATCCAGAACAACCGAGACCCTATCCAGAACAACCGAAACCCTATCCAGAGTGAACGCAACCCTATCCAGAACAACCGAGACCCTATCCTGAGCAACCGAGACCCTATCCCGAGCAGCCAAAACCCTATCTTGATTAGCAGCAACCCAATTTTTGATTAGCAACAAAGTCTGTTTCAAGTGAGAATTATCCATCTTATACGCTGTTATATTCTTCCTACTGTATTATTTCTTGTTCTGATCAATTAAAGATTGAATCTGCTTTATGCTGCTATCATCAATTTGCTGCCCTTTTTGCTTTGCGGTCAAAGCATCTTCCATGGCTCCTTTATAATCTTTTATGGCGAAGCGAGCAAACATCCTGTTCTTATAGAAACTACCTTCATCAGGCTTGAGTTTTATAGCAATATCGAAGTCAGGAACGGCAAGATCATTTCTGTTTATCCGACCATATAAAGTGCCCCTGTTATTATAAACCTCTGGATGCTCAGGGCTTAATGAAATTATCTTTGACAAATCATCAATAGACTCCTGAATATGTCCTTTCCGGCTATATGCTTCCGCCCTTCCGAAGTAAGCATCGAAAGCTGAATTGTTCAACGATACAGCTTTGGAATAATCCGCTTCAGCCTCATCCAATCTGTTCAGGTTTTTGTAAGTCCGTCCCCTGTTTATATAGTTGACATAGTCATTTGGAAATTGTTCGATTTCCTTGGAATAATCTTCATTAGCCTTTGCATTATCATTGACCTTTTCAAATGTTATCCCCCTGTTCTTTGCAGCGTGAGGATACCTTGGTTTGAGTTCTAAACATGCTGATATATCCTTTATTGCCATGTCATAATTTCCCAGATTAAAGAATGCTGCACCACGGTTGTTATAAATTATTGCAGCATCATAGTTATTCAGGCAATCGGTGTATATGGATATTGAATCTTTCCATAATTTAGCTCTGTTAAAGGATAAATAACTCAAGATACAAGTTATTAATACCCCGATAGATAATAGAATGTTTTTATAATTTTTACTTTGCCTGAAATACTTCTCAAAATAATAAGCTATGATGAAGAACAGCCCTATTGACGGGAGATACGTATATCTGTCTGCTATGATTGCATCCCCGATAGGAATGAGTTGAAGGACTAAAAAAATGGTTATTAAAAAAAATAAAATTCCGAATAATACAACCTTTGATTTCTTAATTGCCCAGAATAAAACAGCACCAAGAATAAAGACTACTACGGGTGATATATATACCCAGTTACTATTGATAATATCATGCGTTTCGGGGTAGGGATAGAAACAGGAAAGATGCATTGGCAGTATGAGCTTCGAGAAATAATTCATTAACCCATAACAAGAAAACAGAATGCGCGTAAAGAAAGAAAAATAATTATAATCCTGCACTGCACCTGCCTTCTTTTGTACCATAAAAGCTATTATTCCAAAGATGATTGAGATGAGGAAAAAAGGTATTTTGTTGAAGACAAATTTCTTATTGAATTTCTTGCTGATATAATAATCCATTAGTATCAAAACAATTGGTAATACAACAGCTTGAGCCTTAGAGAGAATGGACATTGTGAATAATAGCATGGAAAGAAAGAAGTACTTCTTATCCTCCTTTCTTTCTTTGTAAATAAGATAAAACAGTATAGACAACAGCGTAAAAAAAGCATACAAGACATCCTTTAATTCAGCTACCCAAGCCACCGATTCGACATGCATTGGATGTATAGCAAACAATAACGAAGTGATAAATGCAACAATAGAATTCTTGCTGATTTTTAAAATGATATAAAATAATAAAACGACATTAAATAAATGCAGCAAAAGACTTATGAAATGAAAAGCATGAGGATTTAAATTAAAAAAATGAAACTCGACAGCATAACATAACATCGTCAATGGCTGATAATTCCCAACAAACTGGTTGCTGAACATCGCCTTGATATTCTCCGAAGACAGACTTTTTACTACCGGATTTTCTGAAAGATAATTAGGGTCGTCCAGATTAATAAAATCATTAGAGAGGATAGGAAAAAAAACCACAAACGTCAAGCCAACCAGGAAAAGCAGAAAATAGAGGTTGGGAGTATTCTTCCTATTATTTATGGATTCAGTATGCGAAATTACTTTTGCAGGAGACTTTTTTGTCTTATCAGATGGTTTGACTTTTGTCATAAAATTAGATTAAAAATCATAAGTCAGTGCTACGGTGACATAGCCAAAAGGCTTTGTTTGTAGGCCAACCGGCTGATTCAAAGCGGCAGAATAATTAAAGGCAGGTTCAATGGTGAAGTCTCCTATATTATATGCCAATGGAAGGATTAAATCGAAGGCAATAATATTAAAAGTTGTTGTTGAAGTCGTCACCGCTCGAAGCCTTCTTCTCGCCGCTTCTTTAGTAACATAAAAATTCTGGGTCCCTGCGGTAATTGTAAATCCGGGAATGAATGAAAGCATGTCATTATCTTCTGTAAAAAGATTTTCCAAATCAAAACTATGATAAGTTTCAAGAGCTATACTGAAATCTGTTTGCGTTCCCCAATCAAGATCCAAACTTAGCTTTTCATTGACAATTTTGAAGTCATGATCCATGTAATAATCAATGTTGTTTTTAATACCTGCATTTATGAGTGCTGTATCATTAACAAAATAATGAGTAAAACTGATTGATGCTGTAGTATTTTTTTCAATATCAAAATTATATCCCGGGTTTATTTGCCATTCATCAATGCTGTTTTTTTTTGCTTCGCGGGCTTGCATGGTAGTATCAGATTTTGATGTGATATTATTCGTTATTGAAACAAAAGTAAAGAACCCTGACTTAGCCTGATAATTAAAATTCGGTGAATAATAAGGCTGCCTTTGTCCGGTATTTCTACCTTTAAATGATTGATTGGAACCATAATCCAAACCTACTGTATAAATTCTTTCAGCCAAGGAATCGGAGTTGGAATTATTGCTTGTAGAATCATTTGCTGAATGATTTGCAATGGCAGAAGCAACAGAACCGGCAATAAAAATTAACATCAGGAACCAGAAGGATGGCTTTATATTCATGCCGGCAAATTTATATAAAAAAAGGAGGAGCTGAAAAATTAATTTCAACCCCTCCAACCATGAAACAAAACTTTATTCTAATCTAATCTCTTTAAATTTTATGATGCCTGTTAGCAGAATGTTGTTGCTGATTGGCATTTTTCTTATGATGTTTATGATGTCTGCGATGATGATGTCGGTGATGTCTTGCTGCTCTCATTTCCTTAATGCTTCCATAAGATGCCGCTTGTTTTTTTGAATCTATTTTCGTTCCTACAGGACTTACTTCCCGAGTGTCATTTCGCGGATTAACAGTAATGGCATTACCTTGGTTTGCATTAGCAGGTTTTATATTATCAGCAGCAGAACTTTGCGCCATCAATGTACCGCTGAACAGAACTGTCACTCCTGCCAAAACTATTTTTCTGATATTATTCATAATTATTTTTTCTTTCTTTAGCCCGTTTGATACTATGGTTATTAAAAGGTTTAATAGACTTTAAATATTTTTTATCTTTCGTCTTTTTAATTTTCGTTTATGAAGTATTATAAATCCCTGTCTGCTAAAAAATATTCCAAAATTGCAAATTGATGAGGATTTTTTATTGGGTGGTTGGAATCAAAATCTGATTCGTGAAATTCGTGTCTTTTTCCATTACATAAATAACTACCTATAACCTTTGGAGAAGTACCATTTTTTTTGCTTAATTCCTTTAAAATCTTACATTCTCAAAAAAATTTACAAGAATGTTACCCTCCATTTTTGTGGTTTTGTAATTTATAATGTAAAAGGATGATTTACATATAAAATAGGGCAAATATGACAATACATATTATGCATCCAACCTTGCATATTATGCATCTAACCTTGCATATTTACCTTCTAACCTTGCATATTATGCATCTAACCTTGCATATTTACCTTCTAACCTTGCATATTAACCTTCTAACCTTGCATATTTACCTTCTAACCTTACATAATATGCTTCTGCCCTTGCATAATGTGTTCCCGTCCTTGCATAATGTGTTTCCGTCCTTGCATAATTTACTCCTGTCCTTGCACAATCTACATTTCCTTCTCATAATTAAACTTGTAACAACATTTTTTTGCTATTCTATCGGTATTAATCAATATCCCATTTTAACCCTAAATAAACCGTACGGTCATTTGAATTTAAAAAAACAGATTAATATATTAATGTTAAATTTTTATAGAAAAGAGCATTAGTATTTGGATATTAGGAATTCTTTTGCTTATTTAGCGGCTTGAAAAAATTCCAAAGTGTCTTATTTAATTAGAATATATAATAACCAAATTTAATAACAAACAAAAATTAAAACTATGAAAACTTTAAAGAAAATCTTAATCGGAATTGTTGGATTACTTGTCTTATTAGTAATCGTTTCCTTCTTCTTGCCATCAAAGGTTCGTGTAGAGCGATCATTAGTAATAAATGCTGCTCCAGAAGTGGTATTTAATCAAGTCAACAATCTCAAGAACTGGGAACAGTGGTCTGCCTGGGATAAGATTGACACTACTATGAGCAAGAAATATGAAGGACCCGAAATGGGTACTAACGCCAAATTTTCCTGGGACAGTAAAAACAAAAAAGTGATGAAAGGCAGCATGACCATTAAAAATTCTTTGCCAAATGATTCAATAAGTATAGAATTGGTTTTTGGAGAAATGACCCCTTCTATGGCTTATTTTAAATTTGTAAAAGCAGATAATGGTACGAAGGTAATTTGGGATATGGATTCTGATTTAGGAATGAATCCTATGCATAGAATTTTCGGGTTGTTTTTAGACAAGTTGATTGGTCCTGATTTTGAAAAAGGACTGGCAAATATGAAAGAGATTGCGGAGAAGTTGCCACCTCCTGTAAAGATTCCTGATGATAATTTGAAAATAGTAACCACTACCGTTCCTCATCAGGATTTATTAAAGATTCATGTTAAATGCAATGCTAAAGACATTTCCAAGAAATTTGGTGAATCATTTCAGAAAATAGGACAATATGCAGGTCCATTGAATGCTAAAATGGCGGGTGCTCCTCTCGGAATTTATTATCATTGGGAAAACAATGATTTTGATTTTGATGCGGCCATTCCATTAGATAAAAAACTTCCAGGAAAAGGAGAAATCAAATATGGAGAAATCAAAGCAGGCAATGTGGTGATGACAAATTTTTATGGTGCGTATGATAAAGTAGGCAAGGCGCATGACTTGATTCACGAATGGCTGAAGGCGAATAATAAAAAGGTGAAAGGTGATGTTTGGCAAGTCTATGCCAATGATCCTGGAATGGTAAAGGATACTGCATTGTGGCTTACTCAGGTTTATTATCCGATAGATTAGTGGTTCTGATTATTTTCCGATAGTATATTCATTCAACAAATACCTACATTTGCAACCTGAAATCAGGAACAAATGATGGGTAATTTAAAGAATGTTTTAATCTCAATAACAAGTGCATTTATCTTTATCTTTCTATGGATAAATGTGAATGGTCAAACCTCTAACCCTCCTTTCCTGTATGAGGATTCGGGGCAATGGGTAGATAGCGTTTTTAATTCTCTTTCTCCCCAGCAACGCCTTGGGCAATTGTTTATGCTTGGAGTTCCTTCAAATAAAAGCAAGAAGTTTGAGGACGAAATTGCGGATGAAATATGTAACTATAATATAGGTGGTATCATGTTTCTAAAGGGAGGTCCTCTGAGGCAGGCTCATCTCACCAATTATTTCCAACAGCATGCTCAAACCCCTTTGATGATTGCCATAGATGGCGAATGGGGCTTGGCAATGAGATTGGATTCCACGCTTCGCTTTCCTCATCAAATGACATTGGGCGCAATGAAGGACTACACCCTGATTTATAAGATGGGAAAAGAGATAGCCCATGAATGCAAGCGTATGGGTATTAATATTAATTTTGCACCGGTTGCCGATGTGAATAACAACCCTCTTAATCCTGTTATCAGCAACCGCTCTTTTGGTGAAGACAGGAATGAAGTTGCACTCCGCAGCAGCATTTATATGGAAGCTTTGCAAGACAATGGCATCCTTGCCACAGCAAAACATTTTCCCGGGCATGGAGATGCCAATGCTGATTCTCATCTGGAACTTCCCATCATTAATCGCAGCGCAAAGGAATTGGATTCTATCGAGCTGTTTCCTTTCAAAGCCTTGATAATACAAGGTTTGGGAAGTATAATGGTTGCTCATCTTGAGATACCTTCCCTGGATACCTCAGCCAATACTCCTTCCACTCTTTCTAAGAAAGTTGTTACCGATTTGTTGAAGAAGAAGTTAGGATTTAAAGGCTTGATATTTACAGATGCTCTGAACATGAAAGGGGTTACGGACTTCTATAAACCTGGTGTCGTGGATGTCAAAGCTCTACTTGCAGGGAATGATGTTTTATTGGATACACAAGATGTTACCAAAGCAGAGCTGGAAATTAATAATGCTATTAGCAGGGGGGAAATTACCCAAGAAGATATTGATAAAAGGATAAAGAAAATTCTTGCTGCAAAATACTGGATGGGCTTGAACAAATATCATCCGGTAGAGATAAATAATCTTGTAGAAGATCTGCATCATCCAGATGCTGAAATCCTTGACCGGCAACTGTTTCGGTCATCGCTTACCGTTCTGAAGAATGACAATAGAATCTTTCCGATAAACAATTTTGATACCTTGAAGATAGCTTCTTTAGCGGTTGGCGATAACCTTGATTCTACCTTTCAAAACTTTCTTAATGACTATGCCCCGATGGATAACTTTATGTTGAAGGGCAAGGACTCTGCATCCGAAGTAAAGATTGATAAGATTCTTGATAAGCTAAGACCTTATAACATGATTATTTTAAGCCTTCATGGAACCAATATTCATCCTGATAAAAACTATGGCATTCCAGAGAAGCTTAATGAGATAATTGATTCCCTTGCCTTGCATGCAAAAGTTATTCTGGATGTATTTGGCAATGCTTACTGCATGACTCGTATTCCATCGGCTGACAGGGCTTCTGCTATTCTTCTATCCTATGAAGATCATGAATATGCCAAGCAATATTCCGCTGAATTATTATTCGGTGGAATAGGAACTGACGCCTGTCTTCCAGTATCTCCCACAACTACTTTTCAAAGGAATTGCGGTATGCCTGCGGAACCTCTTGGAAAATTACATTATGTGATGCCAGAAGAACTAAATATAGACTCTAAAGCATTGTTGAAAATAGATACCATCGTAAAGAACGGAATCAAGAATGGTGCTATGCCAGGATGCCAGGTAATGGCAGTGAAAGATGGCAAAGTATTCTTCAACAAAAGCTATGGTTATAAAACATACAGCGATAAGGAACCAGTTACCAATAGCGACTTATACGACCTGGCATCCCTAACCAAAGTTGCTGCCACAACAATGGTCTTGATGAAGCTTTATGATGAAAATAAGATTGATTTGAGCAAGAAGATTTCTGATTATCTTCCCGAATTAAAGAAGACCAATAAGAAGGATATTACCATGCGAGAATTACTTACACATCAGGCAGGGCTTCAGGCTTGGATTCCTTTTTATAAGTCCGCTATCAAGAATGGGATCCTCGACCCGAAAGTATTTCATGATACTATTTCTCCTGAATATTCCATTAAAGTGGCTGATAAATTATACATGAAAAACGATTACATCGAAACCATGTGGAAAGCCATCAAAGACTCGCCAATAAAGGATAAAGGCAAATATCTCTACAGCGATTTCACCATGATAATTTCTAAAAGAATTATAGAAACTATTACCAATCGTCCGCTTGATTCACTTGTTTATGAATATTATTACAAACCGCTCGGATTAGCTACAATGACCTTCAAACCTTTGGATAGATTTGCAATGAATAGAATCGTTCCTACCGAGCAGGATAATGTCTTCCGACACCAGTTGCTTCGAGGTTATGTGCATGATCCCGCCGCTGCTATGTTTGGCGGGGTTTCCGGTCATGCAGGCTTGTTTAGCAATGCAAATGACCTGGCAATTCTTATGCAAATGCTTTTAAATAATGGTACGTATGCAGGCATTAAATACCTTGATTCATCAACCGTAAAAGAGTTCACAAGGCAACAATACACCAGCAGTCCCAATCGTCGTGGTTTGGGCTTTGACAGAGTTGATAATCTCAATCATACCAATGGTTCGATATGCAATGAAGTATCTTCCGAAACTTATGGACACACAGGCTTCACAGGCACTTGTGTTTGGGTTGATCCAAAATATAATCTGATCTATATCTTCCTCTCTAATCGGGTAAATCCAGTGGCAGAAAATCCCAAATTAGTCAACATGAATATCAGGACAGATATTCAGGAAGTATTTTACAAAGCTATCATGAAATGAAATTGAATTCATCAATGTCTAATCCTGCACAAAAGGCTTATAAAACTAAAACCATAGAGCGATGCTTAATAAAAAGTAAATTGTTTCATTTGCCAGGAAAAAAGACATTAACAAAAAGTGATGTGGAGTGGGAGGTAGTGATTGTTGATGTAACCGAGCATCCTATAGAACGTCCTAAAAAAAACAACGACAGTATTATTCAGGGAAAAAGAAAAAACATTCCTTAAAAAGTCAATTAGCAATTGAGGGAAATAAGGGAAAAATAATTTGCACAGCGGTAGGAAAAGGAAGACGACATGATTTTAACTTATTTAAAAACAGTAAGGTCAACGTAAATGAATCCGTCAAAATCCTTGCAGATAGTGGTTATCAAGGATTAAAAAAACTACATGATCAATCAGAATTACCAAAGAAAAACACGAAAAAAAAATCCCTTAACAAAGGCAGATAAAAAGCAAAATCAGATCATCAGTTCCGAAAGAGTGTTAGTTGAAAATGTCATTAGAAAGGTGAAAATATTCAAAATTATGGCTGAAAAATACAGAAACAGAAGAAAGCGTTTTAAGCTTAGACCAAACCTAATTTGTGCAATAATTAACAATGAATTATGAAAGAGGTCTAGTATATCCCCCTCAACTCTCAATTTTCAACTCCGCTAAGCAGCGGCATATACTTCTGGCAGCTATTGTCTGATGATGGACTACAAATCCATCCTAACCTCATAGGGAATGGAAAGTTGGCAATAATGAAATAAAATCTTTCTTAATCAAGCTCCATTTCAGGAATATCCCCTTCCACAAGCAACTTGCCTTTGGTAGAAGCGATGATATACTCGACAGTAACGCCGGGCGCACGTTCGATTAATTTAAAACCTATGGGAGTAACGTCAATCACAGCCAATTCAGTAACGATGCGCTTCACACATTTCACTCCTGTTAATGGCAAGGCACACATGGGAAGTAACTTGGATTCACCGGCTTTATTGACATGCTGCATGGCTACGATTATATGCTTTGCCGATGCCACCAAATCCATTGCGCCACCCATTCCTTTAATCAGTTTTCCGGGAATCTTCCAGTTGGCAATGTCGCCATCCTCGCTGACTTCCATAGCACCAAGAATGGTGAGGTCAACATGCTCTCCGCGAATCATCGCAAAGCTCAATGCCGAATCAAAAAAGGAAGAACCGGGAAGGGTCGTAACCGTCTGCTTTCCGGCATTGATGCAATCAGGATCAACTTCATCCTCGAAGGGAAAAGGACCCATGCCAAGCAAGCCATTTTCAGATTGAAGAATAACATCAATTCCCTTTGGAATATGATTGGCAACCAAAGTAGGAATGCCAATACCGAGGTTCACATAGTAACCGTCTTTTATCTCTTGCGCAATGCGTTTTGCGATACCTGTTTTATCTAACATATCTTTAATTATTTAATTGTTATATTATTTAATTCCTTTGACAATAAGGTTCACACAAAGGGCACAAAGAGTTTCACAAAGAAAAAAAAGTTTAATACTACAATCTTTTTTTTCTTTGTGAAACTCTTTGTGCCCTTTGTGTGAACCTTCAACATTATCTTGCTCTTACAGTTCTTTGTTCAATGCGTTTTTCGTAATTAACTCCTTGGAATATTCTCTGAACAAATATCCCAGGTGTATGGATTTGATTAGGGTCTAATTCACCGGCAGGAACTAATTCTTCGACCTCTGCAATAGTTATCTTTCCAGCCATCGCCATCATAGGGTTGAAGTTTCTTGCCGTGGCTTTATAAATCAAGTTGCCAAGGGTATCGCCTTTCCAAGCTTTCACGATGGCAAAGTCTGCACGAAGCCAGCTTTCTAGGAGATACATCTTGCCATCAAACGCTCTTACTTCTTTACCCTCCTGAACTTCAGTACCATAACCGGCAGGTGTGAAGAATGCAGGGATACCGGCACCTCCGGCTCTCAATCTTTCGGCAAGAGTGCCTTGAGGAATAAGATCAACTTCCAATTCCCCACTTATCAATTGCCTCTCGAATTCTTCATTCTCCCCGACATAGGAAGAAATCATTTTCTTAATCTGTTTCTTCTGCAATAACAACCCCAATCCGAAGTCATCAACACCGGCATTGTTAGAGATACAAGTCAAGCCCTTGATGCCCTTCTTGACTAATTCATTGATGCAGTTTTCAGGTATCCCGCAGAGACCAAAACCACCCAGCATCAAGGTCATATTATCTTCGATTCCATTAATCGCTTCTTCAGCATTCGATACTACTTTCTTTATCATATTTTAAGTTTTATATACTACATAGATTCACACAACGAAAATTCACAAATGGAAAATTCACACAAAGGACACAAAGGGTGCACAAAGAAAACAAAGCTTTCCACTTCCATGACTTTGTGTTCTTTGTGCATCCTTTGCGCCCTTTGTGTGAATCTTTAACACGCAAAGTGCATATAGGAAAAAAAGTTTGGGATTTAATTAATGACTCTTTTGATTCCATCTTTTAGTAAGATAACATTAAAGTTTAATAATAATCCTAATTTGCATTTTGATAGCTTTAAATAGGTTGCTAATTGAGAGATGTGGATATCGCTTATTTTGTCCACAGCCTTTATTTCAATAATCAATATCCCTTCAACCATTAAGTCTATTCTATATCCAACATCCATTTTTACATCTTCAAATATCAATGGTAAAGCTTTCTGCTTTTCGGTAAAATATCCTGATTTATTTAATTTATAAAACAAACATTCCTGATAAGCACTTTCAAGCAACCCAGGTCCTAATCCCTTATGAACTTCGATAGCACACCCAATTACTTTATTCGACAATTCGTTAATTATTTCCATTCTTTCTTTTTTTCTTCTTTTTTTCCTTTGTGCACCCTTTGTGCTCTTTGTGTGAATTTTCCATGTGTGAATTTTCGTTGTATAAATCTTACCGATCCACATCACTGTTAAAATTATTCCCTTCATTAGGGTTTTTATATTTGTTACAATCAATTTCCACACTCAATTTATTCTCCGGTTTCTCGAAATCTTTTTGAGAGATGTGCAATGATTTATCAGCATAAACTTTCTTCATATACAAGCCCCAGATAGGCAAAGCAACAACCGCACCCTGCCCGGTAGCAAGCGAACGAAAGTGCACACTTCTATCATCACATCCCACCCAACAACCTGAAACCAATTCAGGGGTAATACCCATAAACCAACCGTCGGAATAGTTTTGAGTAGTGCCTGTCTTTCCTGCAATTGGTGCAGTTAAACTGAAGGGCGGCATACGAAGAGCAATTCCTGTTCCAGCAGTCTTATAACTACCTTGTGTAACTCCTTTCATTAAATCCAGCATCAGATAAGCAGTTTCTTCACTGATAGCTTCCTTTCTCTTCGGAACAAAATCTTGAAGGACAGTTCCATTCTTATCTTCAATGCGGGTGATATAAATAGGCTCTGTCCAGACACCTTTATTAGCGAATGTTCCATAGGCACCAATCATTTCAAAGACTGATAGATCAGGGGTTCCGAGGCAGATGGAAGGAACAGTATCTATATCGCTGCTGATGCCCATATTGTGTGCCATATTCACCACAGCTTGTGGATTGAATTGTTTCATCAAATAGGCAGAAACACAATTCACAGACTGTGCCAATGCCTCTGTCAAGGTCAGCATTCCACCATATTTTCCATCGGCATTTTGAGGAGACCAGGGTGGCTGGGGTGGCGGCATATCAAAGGTTACTCGAACATTCGGGACTTTGAAACATGGGGAATATCCTTCCTGCATCGCCAAAGTATAGATGAATGGTTTGAAGGTAGAACCTACTTGCCGCTTGCCTTCTTTCACATGGTCATATTTGAAATGCTTGTAATTAATTCCTCCCACCCAAGCTCTGATAAAGCCCGTCTGTGGCTCCATTGACATGAATCCGGTCTCCAGAAAATACTTATAATATTTAATCGAATCCATCGGAGTCATCACCGTATCGCGCTCCCCTTTCCAAGAGAATACCGTCATCGGAACCTTTGTATTAAATGCTTTATCAATCTCCTCTTTTGATGCACCCGCAGTCTTCATTTCATGATAACGATCTGTACGTTTCATGGCGGATGTAAGCACTTCCTTGAATGGTCCCCAAGGGTCTTTGCCCTTCCATTGCGCATAAAAAGTCTTTTGCAATTGCGGGAAATGCTCTGCCACAGCTTCCTCTGCATATCGTTGCATTTTAGAATTGATGGTCGTGTAAATCTTCAATCCATCACGATAGATATTATAGTTTGTTCCATCTGCCTTCTTATGATCCTTGCACCACTTTGCCAATTCCCCTCTAAGGAATTCACGGAAGTAAGGAGCCATACCCGCATTCTGGTCATCTGCCTGATATTTCAGCGTTTTGTTGATAGGGATTTTTGTCAGAGAATCATATTGATGCCTGTTGATAAAATCATATTTATAAAGCTGATTCAAGACAACATTTCTTCTTTCCAAAGCATGTTTAGGATGGCTGACAGGGCTGAATGAAGTGGGTGCCTTCAGCAAGCCAACAAGCATAGCAGCTTCCTCAATCCTGAGAGAATCCGTCGCCTTGCCATAGAATGTTTTGGCAGCAGATTTTATTCCATAAGCATTACTTCCAAACTCCACAGTATTGAGATACATTGCAAGAATTTCCTCCTTAGTATAATTCTTTTCAAGGCGTACTGCGATGATCCATTCCATCATTTTTCTGTTAATGGTGCGGAATTTAGAGATATGTTCTTCTCTCGGAAATAGATTTTTAGCTAATTGTTGTGTAATCGTACTTCCGCCTCCTGAGGACCTTTCATGCAATAAAACAGTGCGAAACAATACCCTTATCAATCCCCTTATATCTATCCCTGAATGTTCTTCAAAACGTATATCCTCCGTGGCTTTGAGAGCATTGATAATATTCGGAGAAAGTTCCTGGTAATGAGCATTGGAACGGTTCTGATAATAATATTTTCCAAGAGTAACCAAGTCTGATGATAAGACCTCTGATGCAAGATTGCTCTTAGGATTTTCCAACTCCTCAAAGGATGGTAAATTACCAAAAACCCCAGCTCCTATAAGGGTTATATACAATCCAAGAAAAAATATCGGAAATAAAATAATTAACCAGAAGTAAAGATAAAACCGATTCTTCTTCTTAGATTTTCCTTTCTTCTTGGTCGTATTATTTTCGGGAATATTTTCGTCTGTTGTCAAAATGGTTTAAAGCTAAATTTAAAGGGAATAGCGAGCAGTGAACGGCTACTTTTTATTAATTATCAAGGGTGTAAAATTAGAAAAAAACAAGAAAAAGAATGGTCCTGCAAATTCCCCTAATTCAACCTCATGGATTTGGGCCACAATCCCTCTTCATGCTTTTCTTTCGGCGGTCCTCGCTTCTTAATTTTGGCAGAAAAAGAATCTTGATGATTATTATCTCCCTTTCGATTTGAATTACCTTTTATGAATGAATCTCCATTTCGACCTCCTTTTGTTGAATATCTTTTCCCTGAAGAAAAAGGACTCAATGCTTCCACACTTCCATGAATATTACCTCTCATCCTGAATGGATCATTACCGATTCCGGTGCCATGACTGGAAATAAATCCTTTTGAAAACGGCGTAAAATTTTCCATAAACCGATGATGACTACTGGCAAAGGCTGGACATAGAGGTTCTTTGGAACACGAGGATAGCAGGAGAATTTGCATTCCCATTATTAGAAATAATAAGTTTTTTTTGCTCAAGAATCGCATCGGTTTTTGGTAAGAATCATTTTACAAAATTAGGAAATGGTAAAGAATTCCATTGAACGAAAACAGGGTTCCATAAGTTTTGAATATCCAAAATTTGATACTAATTCGAGAGATAAGCTACCTTTTGCATTACTAATTTCATTCCAATCAAAGAGGCTTTGAAGGGGAGGTGAAAATGGTATAGGAGGAATATTATAAGAATATAGATACCTTATGGGGATTAAACAGAAGCAGTAGCGATGCTATTTTCAGAATTTCCAAAACCTTGTCATGATTGTATATTTTATTAAAGTGTAGCAAAAACAGGAATTCAAATGGCAAATGGGTTAAATGGAATTTTGGTTTTTAGTTTTAGGGGTTGGGATATAGGTGGTAAAGAAGGTGGTTTGTATTGAAAAGTAGGCGTTGCAGGTGGTAAATGTGCTTATCAGGCTTTTATTGTTGCTGTCTTTATTTTTAATGTTGCTGTTGCAAGTTTTAATGTTGTTCTCTTTTTTTCTGTTGTAGCTGTCTTTTTTTGAAATGTTTTTGGAATGGGCTGTAAATGAGTGCATATTGATGGTCAATATGTTCATGCCGGTTTTAGAGTTTTTCATGCAAAGGGTCGAATTTCTTCGTTTTATGATGGAATCAGGCTCTTTATTTCTAATGTTGTTCTTGTAGTTAGTAAAGTTGTTGTCTTTTTTTCTAATGTTGCTCTTGATGGTCGTAAAGTTTCTGTCTTTTTTTCTGTTGTAGCTCTTTCAAATTCTAATGTAGCTGTCTTTTTTTCTAATGTTTTTGGGATTGATACTTCGATAAAGGGAAATTTTCAGTCCTAAATCTTACTAAACCGCAACATCCTTTGGCTGTCCTGCTTTTCGATGCTGGTATTGTGGCCTAATGATTTGAGATCGCCGACATCTTCAACTTTCAGGTTGAATTTTGCAGCCATTGTTTTATAGAAATCTAAACTTCGACTGACGACAGGAAAGCCATCCCAGATGCCTTCGAGCTGGTCGGGATTTGTAATCCCGTCTGCAATAATATTGACATTGGCATAATAACTTCCATTATTTGCAAGGTGTTTGCTGACCATCAAAAGACAGGCTTCGGCAATCTCATCTTTCATGTGAATCATCACCGAGAATGCCCACATATATTCAAACTTGGCATTCATTTCAAGGGTAGCTAAATCCTTTGAAACAAGCAAAACCGGAGCTTTTTGTTCGAGGTTATTTTCTTTTAATTCCTTCTTGCCTTCTTCCAAAACGAAGTCGCGGAATTCTATTCCATAGTAATGGCTTTTGTCCAAATAAGCAATCAAGGGAATGCCGCCTCGCAAAGTTCCACAACCAATATCTACCATGAAATGATTTGGCATCAAGCCGACAGATTTAAGGTAATTTATCTGGAAATCTCTCTTTATTTTCCATAGTTCCGGTTGCCCAACCAAGCCATGACGCTTGGCTGTTGAGGAAAGAAACAGTGCTTTAATTCTTCGGATAATTGCTTTGAAAATTCTGTTCATGGGGTATGGGGTATAAGGTATAGGGAAATAGGGTATAGGGTTATTGGACGATGAATGATGGATTGAGGAGGTTCTCTTTGTTGTATGTCAAGGGCAAGCCGGTGTTGAAATCTGTAACCTTCTTTCCGGCACATTCAGCAATGGCTTGACCGGCGGCAGTATCCCATTCCATAGTGGGGGCTAAGCGGGGATAAACATCCGCCTTGCCCTCTGCAACGAGGCATAATTTCAAGGAACTACCGGAAGAAATCATCTCGACTTCCCCATGCTTTTCTTTAAGGGTATTTAAATAGTTTTCTGTGTCTGGAGAGAGGTGAGATCGGCTCGCAACAGCCGTGAATGGACGGGCTTTCTTTTTTAGAGGAAGCTTGTCGCCGCTATGTTGTAATATCTTCAATTCCTGGGCTGGTTTGGAATTCTCAACTTGCATTTCGAATTCAAATTCCAGGTTATGATCGCTCACCAAATAGGCTCCGCGTTCCTTTGAAGCGAAATATAAATAGTCTGTAACAGGCACATAAATGACACCGATTATTGGAATTCCATTTTCTATTAATGCAATATTCACCGTGAATTCTCCATTCCTTTTGATAAACTCTTTGGTTCCATCCAATGGGTCAATCAACCAAAATCTTTCCCAATCTTTTCTCTCGGAATAAGGAATGGATTTACCTTCTTCGCTAAGAATCGGATAGGGGGTATCTTTCAAGAGATTAGTGATCACTTCATTGGACTTTTTATCAGCCAAAGTCAAGGGGCTTTTATCTTCTTTTAATTCAACAAGAATATCAGAATTATAAACGCTCATTATCGCCTCGCCAGCCTGAAGAGATGCTTGAATGGCGCAGTACAAAAGGAAATCAAGACCCATTAACTATGCTGTAACAGCAGCTTTTCCGGTAGCCCAGGCAATCAAAATATCAGCAACTTCAGGGCGAGAAAACTCCACTGGAGGGCGTTGGCTGGCAGCTAACATATCCCGAACCTTTGTCCCGCTCAACATCACATGATGCTCCGAAGTATGCGGACAAGTCTTGGTAGAAGCCATATTCCCACAAGCTTTGCAATAAAATGTATGCTCGAATTTCACTGGAATAATACCCAATTTATCCGCAACACTATCAACTACTTCTTGCGCTTCATAAGTTCCATAATAGTTGCCAACTCCTGCATGATCCCTGCCAATAATCAAATGAGTGCAGCCATAATTCTTACGAATAATCGCGTGCATAACTGCTTCCTTAGGACCTGCATAGCGCATGGCTGCCGGCAATACGCCAAGGGTCGTATGTTTCAGATTAAAATAATTATCCATCAAAACCTGGTAACAATCCATGCGAGTCATTGCCGGCACATCATCCGATTTTGTTTCGCCAACCAAGGGATGAATGAACAATCCATCAACAGATTCCAAAGCACATTTCAAGAGATATTCATGAGCACGATGGATAGGATTACGGGTCTGGAAAGCAACGATAGTCTTCCAGCCACGCTTCTCAAATTCAGCACGAGACATGGAAGGATCGAGCTTATATTGCTCCTGAACATTCTCTCCCACAGGGCGATTTAATAATTCAATTTCGCCAGCAATGTAATGATTCCCACCATCCAAAACAGCCTTCACACCTGGATGTGCAGGGTCATTGGTCTTATAGACTTTGGTGGTATAATTATCCAATTCCAAATCAAACTTTTCAGAGACATTCATCACCGCAATAACAGTATTATTACTATCCGTCAAAGCGATCTCCTGACCCACCTTGATAGCACTGCTATCCTTGACTGGCAAGAGAATCGGGATAGACCATACCAATCCATTAGCCAGTTCCATTTTATTAATTACAGACTCTGCATCTGCCTTCCCCATAAAGCCTTTCAAAGGACTAAATCCTCCGATAGCTATCATCAATAAATCAGAGGTATAACGATCCTCGATCTGTAATTTAAAAAGCCCTTGAGCTTTATTTTCTAACTCTTCTTTTCTTTTTCCTTCGGCAATTCTATTAATCAGAATGCCGCCATGTGGTTTAATCATTTCTTATTATTAATATATATAAAATTATTTTTTGAGGGCGCAAAGATAGTTTTTTAAACGATATTAAGGATGCCTGTCTTCATCATCGTCGTGTTGCTGCTCCCAAGAGGTCGCAGTCACACGACGATGATTATTTAAGATCAAAAAGTTCTGATAATTTCTTTTGCACTTCAGTTTTCTTTGTTGAAGAAATAATCCCCAGTTGCCCTTTTAATTAATGCTGCCGGAATTGTTGTCAGACGGTGAAGTCTCAACACGGAATCTACTTTAAGTCCTGACTCCTCACTCATTTCCAACACCACATCTGTCGAGGTTTTATCCAGTGGAGTTTTACTGGTAATAAAGGCAATTACGACATGATGATGCTTACCTGTTTTCTCCGTCAGGCACAATGCGGGTCTTACTTTGGTTTCCGAAAAGTCATCAAATGGAAACGGAACCAGTACGATTTTATACTTCATTTCTTGATAGGTTTTCCATCACGAATCGAATAAATATTCTCGCCTTCATCCTTCAAAAATTCAAATGCAGGATTATTTGCAATCGCCGATAACCATTCCATCTCCCCAATGTCATCCGTTTCATCATATAAGATAATGACCTTTACTTTCTGATTTTTTGCAATCACATCAAGCGGCTTATCCAGCTTCAAATGCCCTGATTTCTCAATCCTTCCGGTAGTTTCAATTGCTTTCATTTCATTTTTATTTACGCCGCAAAGATACGAATCTTTTTGGGGTTAATCTTCATCGTCGTGTTGCAGCACCGCAAAAGCGGATGCTATCACACGACGATGAAAGAAATAAAAACTTCGTAACGGCAACGTCCCCCTCTCCTTGGGAGAGGGGCAAGGGGTGAGGCTCTTAAAACAATCATCCTTTTATTGCACCGCCCAAAAAAGGTCGGTAGCATAAAAGGATGAAAGAAAATAGTCCCGTTAGGGACGAAATCATAATAGAAAACACATTCACTAAACACCCTCAAAACCCCGTAGGGGTGGCATATTGGCAGTAAAAATAATGTCAAGTAGGAATGTCACTATTTAAATAGTTCATAAATTCTTCTTCGGTTATGTCCAAACTTTTCATTATCTCGGTTTGTTGAAGAATAGCATTTGCATACATTAGGGCTGTTTCATATTCTTCTTTCAAAACTTCACTTGGAGATTTCCATTTATCACCATTTGGACATACATAAAAGCCACGATTCTTTATAGAGTTTGCATCATTAAGCCATTTAAAAAATGATTGCCTATCTGCTTCAGGAATATTAATTTCAGGGTAGGCTACACTAAAAAAAGCACCCCATTCTTTAAACCTATTCTTTTGAATAGATAAGTGTTTTTCATTCAACTCTAATCCTGATGCAATATGAAAAATATATTCATGAAAGTCCTCGGTGAATTCTTTAGAAACAGATTCTTGAAACTCTTTTAATAATTTATGTTTCCCTTTATGGTTATAGAATATTGAATTTATTTCAGCATCAGTAAATATAGTATTTTCGTCTGAACAATTAAACAATATTTGATATTTTATTAGTTCTTCAATACCAAGTATTAAATGTGATATTGAGAACCCATAATGTTGTTTCTCTGCAAGAACAATTGCAGCATTTATATGTTGCTGTCCATTGTCAAAAGCTTTAGTATAATTCTCCCTATTTGTCATGATTTTTATCTTAATTTGTTTTTTTAATGTTTTTTTAAATTAAGAATAGAATCTTGAGCTGCTGCTTCTTTCGCTGCTTTAAAAGCATCCTGAACTGCTTGAGCAGAATCAGCTTTTGCTCTTTCTGCTGCGGCTTTTAATTCTTCAGAAGATTCTTTACCATAATTAATTAAGTTTTGTGTTGCTTCCAATTTGACTTTTTTCAGTAAATCATCATAGGATATTCCATTTAATTCCTTTTCATGAAAAGAAACATAACTTGTAATGGAAATAACATCTTCATTGGATATTTTTTTTGCATCCAAAAGAGCACTTATGTCTTCGGTAAATGTTTCCGCCTTATATTTTCTATTAAGAGGATTATTGCAGGATATTAATATAGACCCTGAAATAATTAGCAACAAAATTCCTTTTCTCATTTCTATAAATTTTTAAGATTAATAAGTTGCAAAACTAATAAAAAGATTTGCATCCTCTCCAAATAAAAAAAGCCCGACAACCGCCGAGCCTAATTCTTAATTCCTAATTCCTAATTGAAGCCTACCCCTTTATCCTCAACACAGCAACATGAATATACCCAACACCCGTATTAGTAATAATAATACAATCACCAGTCCCAGGCACCTCCATTTTCTTAAGAGTTACTTTAATATCAAAAACCAATACAATTCCAGCAGTACAAGTCCCAGTCTTACTATCCATCCGGCATACAGTAGCACTGCCCGTTTCAGTAAACAAAGTAAATTCCATATCATCCCTCAAAGTAGGATGTTGTAACCAGCAAATACTCTGATTCTGTTCAATTCTCCTACCCCTTACGCCTATAGGTTTAGCAGGAGTAACCGTACTCAAAACAGCCTTCTGCGTAGCCTTCTTCATCAAAGTAGTATTACTCACACTTTCAGCATAAGCCCTCACCGCCTTAATAATATGAGCACAAGAAGCAAGCAAAGCCTTCACAATAATTTGGTTCGCAGCACTCAATTCACTAATGTTTACTTTTAATGTAATTTTAGTATTTTGAATCCCCCAAGCGAAGTCATGATTAGTCGTGATAGAAGTCTGTTTAGCAGTAGTGAAACCCGCAGTATTCAAGGCAGCCGCATTACCACCAGCATTAATCCGAGCCATCGTAGTAGTATAAGCCAAATGAAAACCATTAATATCCTTCTTAGAAATACTCTTCTTCAAAGCCCCCAGATTAAACGACAACAACCCATCAGTAATAGTCCCAGCCTTAATACAAGCCTTAATTTTATAAGTCAAATCCCTCAAAATAGGAGTCTCATTATTCATATAACCATTCCTCAATTTAGTATCCTCCACATTCAAACCCTCCATACCGCCACCAGACACCATACCCTCCACAGCAGCAAACTGCACATCAAAAACAAGCGTCTCCCAAGTACCCCCAAGCGTGGTATCATAAGCCTTCACAGCCACCGAATTCGTATCCAGCAAAGCCTGCGAAGCCAAC